>CAYSXM010000008.1:0-18953 GCA_964434905.1 uncultured Pirellulales bacterium
TCATCAAATCGCATTGCCGGGGGCTGAACCGAAACACCTCGGCGCCAAACCGCGCCAGATCATGCCGGCTGGCACCCGTGGCCATCAGCTCGATGCCGCAACATGCAGTCGCAAACGGCATCGGCCACAAGCTGTTCTTGCGACACCAATTGGCCAGCGAGTCGAGCTGGCCCACCACCACGTTCTCGGGCAGTTCTAACGCCACTCGAACACCCCCTTCCGCCAGGCATAGACCAGGCCCAAACCTAGCAGCACCAAGAACGCGGCCACCTCGCCAAACACCAGCCGCGTGCTCGACAGCACCCCCTCGGCCACCGCGGCAGGCAACCCCTCGGCATTCCGCGCCGCGACCGCCCAGGGATATAGGAACAACAATTCGACGTCGAACACCAGAAAGGCAATCGCCACCACGTGAAACCGCACGTCGAACCGCCGCCGCGCATCGTGGATCGGGTCCATGCCGCTTTCGTAGGGCATTTCCTTGACCCGCGTGTTCCGGCTGGGCCCGACCACTCGACCCAACACAACCAAGGCCGCCGACAAGCCCGTCGCCAGCACCACGAACAGCACGATGGGAAGCCACACGGCTGTCATAAACCGTTTACCGCCGTCGAGTTATATCTGGTTGGTTGGCCCCGCGAGGCAGGCCCTCGGTGGCCAGGCACCGGCGCTCGCGGAGTCCTGCCAAGCAGTAATAGAGCCTGGATCCGCGACTTTGTGAATCGTTTCACAAACTGCGGCAAAAAGAACGCCCGACCACCGGCCGAGCGTCGCCGGGAATCGTAGCCGGACCGCCGTGCGTGGTCAAGCTGGCACCCGCCCCGGCGACCCCCCGGACCCCGCAGCCGCGCACAAGCCTACGAGCAACCGCCTCCTACGCTGGGTGCCACGGGCATTGCCAGTGCTCTGATTCTCGCAATTGACCTTGCAATTCCTTTCGTTCCTGACCCCTCGCAATTCACTTTGCAGTCTCCCTGTTGAGAAGTCTGCATGGAATAGCCTTCGCTAGTGTCAACTCTAACCCGCAGAGCCGGTCCCTCCCATTCAAAGACCGACAAGTCAAGCTGCGGCCAAGCCCCCGCACCTCACCTATTCGCCGGGCGACCAGGCCTCCCATTCCCCTTCCGCCTCGTCGCGCGTCAAGCGCGCTTGCGGAAGTGGCAGGCCAAACTCCGGCGCATCCGGGGCGCCATCGCCTGCCAGGCGCGCTTGCTCCACCTCCAGCTCGAGCGTGGCCAGCCAGGCCGGCAGGTCGAGACCCGCACCCGTTGGGCGGCGCCCGAATTCGGCCAGCTCTTGCTCCAAAAAAGGAAACGTGACTTGCGGCAGCCCCCGCCGCTTCTCTTCGATCGCCGGACGAATCAACGCGCGGATGCGATCGAGCGCCAACGGCCGCACAAATCGTTCCTCCAACCGATCGGCCACGGTCGGCAACCGCATGCCATGCTTCTGGCACAACGCTTCCAGCCGCGCCAGGTGCCAATCGGCCGCCTCGCGCGTGCGTTCGGCCACGGTGCGGCGCCACTGTTCGGCCGCCGCCGCGCGCCCCGCGCGCACCAAGATCTGGTGTGCCAACACCACCGGCTTCAGGTTCCAACTCACCCGATCGTAGCGCGCCTTGAGCCGCAAGAAATCCAACAACGTGTACAACAACTCGCCGCGGTCAGACTGCGTGGTGGTGCTATTATAGTCGCGATATTCAGCATAGTTCTCCAACACTGCCGAGACGATCGTCTCCAACGCACGCACCGCATCGGCCCGGGGAATCTGCTGGTCGAGTTCTTCAATCAACCGTGGTGGGTCGTCGGCCTCGTGTGCCGCCAGGTGGGTCAGATAGGTATCCACCCCCTCGTCCAGAATCGAACGAAGATTGCTCGGGTTGAAAAATCGCAACGTAAACAGATCGTGCCCATAGCGCTCGATGAACTCGACCATGGTTTTCCAGCGCGCGTCGCCCGACACGCGCTCCAGCGCCGACAACCGCAACGACCGGCTGTGCTGCAACCAGCGCTCCAACAACGACTCGGTAAACTGCTGCAACAACAACACCAGGTCTTCGTCGGAAGCGTCGCTCTCGTCGCTGGCGCCGGCCTCGGTCCGCGACCAATCCGCCGCCGAATTCACCAGACATTCGACCAGCCCGCGATAGGCAATCTGAAACAGCCGATCGAATTCGGTCACGGCTCCCTCGCCCGCCGCATGCTGTTGTTCGGCGCTTTGAACCGCGACCAGTAGCCGGCAGGTCTCGTTCAACAGCCCCGATTGCGGCAGGCCGGCCGCCAGCTCGCGCAGCAAGTGCAGCAACCGCTGGCAACGCACCATGCCCTGCGGCGCGCCTCCCCGATGCACCGGTACATACAACAACGGTTCCGCCTGCACCAACCGGCGAAACTCGGGCAGACGTTCGGCCAGTGTGGCGCGGTCGCCCGCAAACATGGCCCGCACCAGGTGCACGCCCTGCTGTTCCCACGGTTCGAGTTCCGTGGCCCAACTCTGGCCGGGCGCGGCCGCCAGGGCAAACCGCGCCGCGTCGGCCGCGGCCGCGCAATCGGCCGCCACGCGTTCTAACAAGCTGTATTTGGCCTGTCGCCGGCGGTCGTGCTCTAACTGCGCCTCGCGCGTGGGCAGCGGCGCCGGCAACCGCTCGTGCTGCACACGATCCAACAGCCGCAGCAAGCCCGCCCGGTTGGCCAGGGCCTGCGCACCCCAGGCTTCGAGCGTGGGCGCCGCGGTGGCGGGCCAGGTGCTTCCGGCGGGCGCGGTCATGGCCATCGCCGAAGCCAGTTTCCACAGCCGGGCCACGGTGCTCAATAAGCCCAACCGCGGCGAGAGCCGCCGCAACTCGTGCTCCCACAAATCGTCGGTCGGGACCACACCGCTATCGAGCGTTGAACCTTCGACCCCGTCGGCAGTACTGTCGCGAAACACCACGTCTTCATAGGCGGCGCGATACAGCCCGCCCACTTCCTCGGCGGGTTCTTCGTCATGTTCGTCGGGCAAGTCGGCGGCGGCATCGCCGGGCGTCGCACGCCCGGAGCGCCCTCCGTCGGGCGGCCGGCCGGGGTCGGCGTCGCGCCACTGCGGCGGCTGCCACCACTCCTCGGCATTGGCCTCGACGAAATCCAGAAACTTACGCGCCAGATTCCACCGCGCCTCGGCTAGTTCGTCGGCACTGGCGGGCCCCTGGTCGGGCTTGCGCGGTGGCTGATGGCGCCGCCCCATCTCACGCAACCAGCGCAGGGCCAGCACATGAAACGAACTGTCGCTTTCCTCCAGCGTCAAGTCGCCGGCGCGGCTCAGCCACTCGACTAGCAGCGCCATCGAGGCTACATAGTCGCGCTTGTCCAGCAAGGCTTCAACCACCAGTGCATAAGAGGGCGAGGTCGCGAAACCCGCTACGTGATCGCGCCAAAATGCCACGTCGCCCGCCGCCGCGCCCCCTCGGTGCCAGGCCCCCAGCGCGCTGGCCACCTGCTCGGCCGAATCGCGGGCTTCTTCTCCCGACAAATAGCGCACCCCCGACACGCTGGTCGAGGCAAACTGATCCCACCAGCTAGCCCGCTCGGCAAGCCGCCGGCTGGCCGCGGCACGCAGCGGCTCGTTGCCGGCCGCGGCTGCCTCGCTCAACAAGCGCGCGTCGAGCGCAAACACGCGCTCCAGCAGCTCGATCAGGTGGTCCACGCGGTGATCGCGCACGCTGTTCTCCAGCGATTGAAACACCGGGTATTGACCCTGAAAACCCAACAGGTTCCAGGGGTCGACTAGCGCGCCACAGTTGATCGCGCGCGAGACCAGGTCGTCGATCTCGGGCAGCACCGCCGCCGCTTCGGCCAACTGGCCGCGATCCAGCGCATGATGGCCGCTGGCCACGCGGCAGTCGATTTCCGAGGCCATCCGCGCCGACGCGGCCGGAACAATCTGCGCTTGTCGCAAACTTGCCTCGGGATAACCCATGCGTGCAAATAACTGCGCCAAATGCACGTGCTGCTGTTGCCGCGCGCGCAGACGTGCCAGCCCCTGGTTCAAATGCTGCCGCGCTCCTCCCAGGGGCTGCCGCAGTTGGTGCGCCTCGTCGACGAGCCGCGCAGCCAAAGTACCAGGCGCCGTACGCAATAATTGATCGTAGAACCGATCGCGCACCTGCGCAATACGCGGCACCAGGTTGGCCAGCGTCACACTCGAATCGTGATAGTCGGGGCTCCGGCCACTGGTCATCGCCGCCATCAGCGTGGTGCCCACCAACACCGCCGCGGCTTCCCACAAACGGTCCGAACGCAGCTCGGGCGGCGACTCTTGGACCCGGGTTAACAACACGTCGAGCGTCACCTGCTGCAACACAAACCGCCGATAACGCCCCTGCTTGTCCAGATGGTATGGGTCCCACTGGCCAAAGTGATGATTCGGCCGCTTATTCGCTGGATGATCGAAATCGTATGCCCGGGGATCGAATGCCAATTCGTCAAGCAACGACAACTCGAAGCAGCACTGCTCCAGCAAGTCCGGATCGGTCGCCCGCAGGATCGCGAACGCCTGAACCAACAGATCGTGATACGGCCCCCGCGCCACCCCCACCTCGCACAGATACAACGGAATGGGGCGCAACCGCTCGTGCGCATACGGCTCCATCTTCTGCGAGCTGTTCAGCACGGCTACCGGACGATAGCCCACATAGTCGTTCAGTCCGGCCACCACGCGCCGCGCCACGAAATCGTCTGGTTGGTCCGTCGCGCGCTCGACCAACACCGCTTCGATCACCCGCGCCAAGAACAGCGGTTGAAACAGTACCTCGTCGGTTTGGTGGAACAGCAGATCGCTGTGAAAAGCCCGGTAGGCCGCCGGCACCCGGCGCAACGCCAGCTCGATCACACGGCGGGCCTGCTCGACGTCGCGAAAAGTATGCGAATCGACCTGGGCAAGCGCCAACTCTGCTTCCAGCCGATCCGCCAGGTCCAGCCACACGGGCCCCGCCGGCGACCGTGCCAGACACGCCGTGAACAGATCGTGCCATTGCCGTTGAAAACGCGCGTCGGGCTGGCCCGATGAAAAATTCAAATAGCCCAAGCAGTCGCGCATCAAAGGCGTCAGCAGCTCGTCCGACTGTTGGCCTCCGCCCGCCATCGTGCCATGCTCCAGCCAGCGGGGGGATCCCCACTTGAAACCCGATCGGGTCCCACCCGGCGGGCCTTGTAACCGAGTCGGTAACTTGACCGAACTATTTAATAACAAACAACTTGCGCAATTTAGATCGACCCCACGCCAGGCGTGCCTGACGAAGCCTGGGGGCCGGGGCAAGTGCGGCTCATCGTAGGCAGCACCTAGGGCTTGGTCCAGGGGCAAAACTGGGCCACGGGCCGAGTCGGAGCCACCTCGCGGGCTGGCCTTGAACTATCATGGAACCCAGGGCCCGCCCGCTCGCCGGGCCGCCTTGGTCAGCCGCACGGTGGAACCACTCTGCCGGGGTGGCCGCGGTGGGTGCCGATCGACCATCGAACCGCACTCTCTGGCCCTGGAATGTTTCGCTCACTGTTTCCGCGGAGTAGCCATGATGCGTAGCCTGTGCGGCACCCTCGCCACCCTGATCGTGTGCTCGGCCGGGTGGGCCCAAGCGCAGCGCGCCAGCGGCGTGTTTTCGTTCGAGGAACTGCGCGGTCACGGGCTGACCAAGGCCTGGATGACCCAAGCCACGATCGATCGCAACCGCGACGATGTGCGCAGCCTGACCGTGGCCGGAAACAACCTGTACTTGCAAAGCCGCGAGGGCGTGCTGCAAGCCATCGACGCGGAAACCGGCCAGAACCTGTGGCGCGTCAGTATCGGAACGCGCGGTTATCCCACGCTGGCACCCGGCGCTACCGCGCGCCACGTGGCGGTTACCAACGGCTCGCGGTTGTTCCTGCTCGATGCCACCAACGGACACGAAATCTGGCAGCGCAACCTACCTCACGCGCCCAGCGCGCCCCCCGCGGTCGACGCCGAGCGCGTGTATCTGCCGTTGATGGATTCGAAGTTGTTGGTCTACCGCATCGACGTCGAACCCCAACTCCCCAAGGGCAGTAACCTCGACGACCGGCAGCGCGCCGATCGCAGGTTGGCGCTCGAACAGCCGTGGTTTGTGCGCACGCGCGGAGAACCCGCCGCGGCGCCGGTCGTCACGCCAGAAGATGTCGCCTGGACCACGGTGCGCGGCCACTTGTACGTCGCCAAGAACGACGAGGCCAAGCTGCGCATCGAAATCCGTACCGGCAACAAGTTGCACGCCGCGCCCACTTACCGCAAGCCGCTGTTCTATGTCGGCTCGGCCGACCACGTGCTGTATGCCGTGCACGAGCGGCGCGGGCGCATCGAGTGGCGGTTCATGACCGAGGGACCGATTGTCGAGCCCCCCGTGGCCCTGGGCGACGATCTGTTCGTCACCGCACGCGGCTCGGGCATGACCTGCGTCGACCCGGCGACGGGCCAAGCACGCTGGTTCGCCCCCGGCGTGGCGCGCTTCGTAGCTGCCAGCCCCACCCGCGTGGTGGCACTCGACGATTCCAACGAATTGCACATGTTGCATCGCCAAACGGGTCATCGACTCGATCGGATTCCCACGGCCGGGCTGTCGCTCGTGGCACTCAACCTGGTCAACGATCGGATCTACATCGGCCGGCCCAGTGGCCTGGTGCAATGCCTGCACGAAGAATCGCTACCGCAACCGGTCGCGCACGAAGTCCCCAGCACGGAGCCCGCGCCTGCCGAGCCCGCGCCTGCCGACGAACCAGCCGACGCGGAACCTGCTACCGCGGAGCCACCCCTGGAAGACGCGCCTGCCGGAGATGAACCAGCCGAGGAAGCAGCCGACTCTGCCTCGAGTGCGCCCGCCTAACGGCCAGGGTGCCGTTGGCTGTGCCAGAGTTCGTTGATTCCCACCCGGGCCGTTTCCCCACTGCACGAGGAGCCACGCGACGATGACGTCCCTTCGATCGATCGTGGCGCTTGCCTGCCTGGCGCTACTGATCTCCACGCGCCCGGCCAGCGCCCAGCTTTTCGGTCAACGTACGTTGGGGTCGCCATTGTCGCCGCGCGCCATGCCCGGCGCTGGTTCCTCGGTCGCCGCAGGCGTGGGGGGCAGCGTCGGCGTCGGCAGTTCTCCGGCCAGCGGCGGTACCGCGTCGGGGGTTTCCTCGGTGGTGCGCGGCAACGAGCGATTCTTGCGCCGCGCGCGCTCCGGCTCGGCGTTCGTCGGCCGAGATCTCGACGACCGGCCCGGTTTCATCGGGAGCCAACAGGGCGAGGTCCAGGGTCAAGTACGCTCGGCGGCACCGGCGACCATTGTCACTCCGCCCAGCCTGGTCAATCGCGACCTGACCGAGGCAGCCGCGCTAGCGCGCCGTCGGCCTTACCCTGCTCGGCTCCGTGTGGCGTTCGATTACGATCGGCCCAGCGCGCCGGCACGCAGCGCCGTGGTGACGGCGCGCATCAGCGAGGTTCTGGCAGCGCGCTGGCCCCAGCCGGTAGCAGTGGAGATGGTTGAGGCAGGGAAGGCCATCGTGCGCGGTCTTGTGCCGACTGCCCACGATCGGGTCTTGGTCGAACAATTGGTGCGCCTAGAACCCGGCGTGTCCGAGGTCGAAAATTTGCTCCAGGTGTCACCCCCGTAGCCTGTTCTTGGTGCAATACCTGGCGCACTGCCTCGACCAATTGGTCGAAGTTGGGCGGCAACACGGCGCCCGCCTGTGGCGCCGCGATGCCAGCCGGCGGCGCCGCCATTCCAGCCGGCGGCGCCGGTGGACCTGCCGGGCGCGCAGTCGGCATTGCCGACGCGCCGCCCCCCGCGGCTGGTCCACCTGACGCCGTCGCGATTCTCGTCCCCCCCGAGCCGAGAAACTCGCTGGGTTCCCCCACCACCTGAACCGACGCTGGGTCCGCATAGCGGGCGCCCTGTGCGTGGTGCGGCACAGCCTGCGCCTGCCGCGCCAGCGCACTAGGTAATGAAATCGTGGCCGTCGACATGCGCGGCCGTACCGGAGGCATCCCCGTCGGCAAGCTGCCCGGAACCGTGGGTCCGCGCGGATCGAAATACGCCGCCTGCCGGCCCGACGAGCCGCGCTCGAAGGTCCCGGCCGGGGTCCCAGCGCCAGGCGCTACGCCCGCTACCTGAGGACCCACGCCCGGCAACACCTGGCGCGTCGATTCGCTGAGCACGACCGACCCTTGGTCGGGCTCAAATCGGCTCACCAGGCTCAGCTTTTCCACCGGTCCACCGACCTCGCCCCAGGGCAACCACACGCTATAGCTGTGGCCCAGCCGCGACTTGCTATAGCGATGGGCCAACTGCTCCGCGGTATAGACATAGCAGCGAGCGGGCTGGCAGTGTTCGGCAGTCGGCCCGTCGTCTCGAAACGCATAAACCATCAGCCGACCGTGGACTCGCACCGGGTTGTCGCTGTCTGCTGAATAGAACATCAATCGACCACCAAACCCACGAACACCACGCTGCCCGGACTGATTCAGTACCGTATCGGTCCAGACCACGGTCAACCGCTCGGGTACGACGGGCTTGTTCCACGGCGCAGTCCAACCGCGGCTGGGAGCGGTTTCCGCGGCGCTGGTTGCCGCCGCGACCAACAGGCACGCGCCAGCGGCCAACCACCACACCAGGCAGGGCCCACGCGCGCCACCTGGCCCGCCACAGCGCTTGCGCAGGTTGGCCAGGCGACCAGTCGATGGAATGTAAGGCAGCATGCAGGCGGTCCTTTTAGCGCGAGGCCGCTGGCGCGGGAGAGGGTCCTGGCAGCCAGGTGCGCGCGCGGCGCTGGCCGGCAGGCCCTGGGGCCGGTAAGCGATGCACTGCGGGCGCCGCTGGCAGCGTGGTGGGTATGGCCTGGCCCGTTCTCAGAGCGGGCGCCGGTACCATGCTCACCGCGGGTGCGACAGCCGGCCTGGTTGGGTGAACTCGCGGCACGCCGTGGTTGGCGGGCGGCGGGGCGTTCCGCGACGATTCGCCCTCGACCGGCGCGGTTGGCGATTCGGCGCCGTCGGGCAATAGCTCGGGGCCCTCTTCGATTTCCTCGAAGGGAATGCCCACCCCTCGAGGATCGACATCGGGATAGATGATTTCCGTGGGGGCCAGGCGATGCTCGCAGTCGCCGCGCCGACAAATGGCGCAGGGGCCGTGCAGCGCTTCGACGTCGGCCAGGCACCAGCTCATCCGCGCCGCTTCGAGCTGCTTGAGTCGCTCGGCTTCGGCTTGGTTCCGCACGATGTGCGGGGTAAGGATGATCAACAGCTCGCTGCGCTGGTTGCGTGCCAGGTCGTAGCGAAACAAGCTGCCCAACAGCGGAATATCCGAGAGATACGGCACCCGGCGATTGACCACGGTCTTTTCGTTGGTGATCAGGCCACCCAACACAATGGTTTGTCCGCTGGCGGCGCTCACCGTGGTTTGCGCGGTGGTGGTGGTGAAGATCGGTTGGGTGAGCACGTTACCCTGTTGCGTCACTCCCACGGCAATGCCCGGCGATTCGCGATCAATGGCCGATTTCTCGGCGTCGACTTCCATCACCACCAGGCCATCGGGGCTGATGCGCGGAGTAACCCCCAGGATCAAGCCCACATTTTCCAACGTGATGCCGTTGACGGACCCGAATTGGGTCAGTTGCGTGGCGGTGATACGCGGCACGCGCTGACCCACCTGGATAAACGCCGGTTGGTTGTCGAGTGTCATCACCTGCGGCCGGCTGAGAATATCGACGCGGCTGCGGGCGCGCAGTGCCCGCAACAAAATGCTCACGCTTTCACTGGAAGCCGACAGCACCAGGCCACCGAAGCCCAGGTCTTCGTTGATCCGCCCCACGTTGAAATTCGACAGCCCTTGCCCCCCCACGCGGTCCGAACTGCGCAAGGCCCGGGCGTTCTGGCTGTTGCCCAGCGTCGAACGCCCGCTGTTGAAGTTGAAGCCCGGCACGCTGACCGTGGGATTCGTGGACTGGTCGATAATGTCTCCGTTCCCGTCGCTGCGGGTGGTGGTCACCCCGCTGAGCAGCCCGCGGTCGAACAACAACGAGTCTTGCAGACCGAGTTCCACGCCGAACTCGTCGGTTTTGTTCAATCGCACTTCGGCAATCAGCACCTGCACCAGTACCTGGGGCGGTTGCGCGTCGAGATCCTCTACCAGTTGCTTGATCTCGTCGAAATACCGCGGCGTGGCGCTGATAATCAGGCTGTTCGAGATGAACTCGGGCACCACGACCACTTCGCTTTCGATTCGCCGGAACGGGCTTTGCGAACCCGGCGCGGCCTGTTGCACCACCCGCTCGCTGCGCAAGAATTCGTTGATCGACTCGGCCACGTTGGCAGCCGGCGCATTTTTCAGCCGGAACACAATGCTTTTTCGCTCTTGCGAATCGCTTTGGTCGAGCCGTAACAGAATCGCCTCGACGATGTTCAGCTCGCCTGCCGAGCCCGACGCGATAATCGAGTTGGTGCGGGTATCGACCGAAAACCGCAAGGGGGCCAGCGACTCCTCTCCCTCGGCGCCGGCCAGTTGCGGCCCCAGTCCGGCGGCGGCCGAGCGGTCGTCGAGCAGGCTACGCAGCATTTCCACCAGCGCCGCGGCGTCGCCGTTGACAATGGTAAACACCTTGATTTCCGCAGAGGCGGCGGGCATCGCGTCGAGCTGCGCTACCAGGGCCGCGATCAGCTCGAGCGTTTCGGCCGGCGCGGAAATCAACAGCGTGTTGGTGCGCGGGTCAGGCGTAATGCGTACGTCGCCCAGAATGCCCGACGCCAGCACCTGGCGTCCCTCGGCGTCGATGGTCAAGAATTTGAGCACGGCCGACCGCGCTGCCGCCGCGGGTCCGCTGGCCGCGGCACCGGAACCCGAAATGGCCGCTTGCAGCACCGGCCCCAGGTCGCCCGCCAAGGTGTTCTTCAGCTTGATCACGCGCAGCTCGTTGGCCGCCGCGCCGCGCGGCACGTCGAGTTGTTCGATCAGTAGTTGCACTTCGGCCAGGTCGCGCTGGTCGGCCTGGACCAACAGCGCGTTGGCGCGCACATCGGCCGTGACCAGCACCTTGGTCCCCAGCCCCGTACGCTTAGCAAAGAATTCCTCAACGGTTTTTTGGGCCGTGGCCGCGGCAGCATGTTTCAAGGGGAACACGTGCAATTGGCTGGCCGCCTCGACCGGCTGATCCAGCCGGGCCACCAGCTCGCGCATCGCCACCAGCGCCTCGCCCCAGCCAATCATCAGCAACGCGTTCGGTTTGACCAGCGCCGTTACGCTGGCGTTGCCTTGCCGATTGGCCAGCAACTGCAACTTCAATTGATTGACCATCGCCGCTAGCTTTTCACTGCCCACGTGGGCCAGTGGCAGCACTTCGATCGTGGGCTCCGATTCGGCACTGAGCCGCTCGATTTCCTGGATGATCCGCACCACTTCGTCCACGTCGCGCTGGTTGCCACGCAGAATCACCACGTCCAGGTCGGGCAGCGATTCGACTTCCACTTCGGTTCCCAAGCTGCGCAAGCGACGCTCGGCCGCCTCCTCGCCCAGTTCGTCGGCCAAGATGCCAGGCGCCCCGCCGTCGGCCGCCTCGGGCAGCGGCGTGACCACCGCCCCGCCCGACCCTTCGGCCTGGTAGGCCACGCGCTCGACACGGCCCGCCCCCGGCACACGCGCCGGCCCCAGAGACATCTGCGAAGGGACTGTGCCGCCGGGCATCCGGCGCGACTCCGCTTCGGGCGAGGGTTGGCCCCGCAGCGCTCCACCCGCCGGCCGGCCGGGAACCGCCGCTGGCGGTACCCGCGGCGCCGGTTGTCGATAGGCATCGATCGCTTGCCGCACCTTGCCCAAGTCAGCATTCCCCAAGGCCATCACGCGGGTAACCCGCGCAGCCGCCGCGCCACCAGGCACGTCGATGCCCGCTAACAGCGTGGCAAACTGCGACACCAACGGCGCGGAACCTTGGACCAAGACCTGGTTTGTGCGTTGATCGAACACCAGCCGCAGGGTGCGCCCCGTGGCCGATTGCAATTGATAGGTACCCGCCCCGGCCGGGGTGTCGGGCTGCGGCCAAAGCCGGCCCGCGAACATTTCGCGCAAGACCACTTCAACCTGATCAACGCGATGATGCGCTAGCGGTAGCGCGGAAAAACGTTCGGCCGCCTCTGGCCCAGGCGTGGCCTGTCGCGCGGGGGCAGCTTCGAGCAGTGCCAGCCGCTCGGCGGCCTCGCGCTGCGTTGCGGCGGCAGCCCACACCAACAGTTGCGCCGTCCGTTCGTCACCGGTTACCCGCGCAGCAGGTTCGAGCGATTGTAATTGTGCTTCCAGGCGCGTGGCGGCCGATTTCAGATCGGCGCCGCGAAAGGGATAGGCCTGCAACACGGGCGCGGTGGCCGGCGCCGCGTCGCCGCCCGGCACATCGAGCGCGGCAACCAGTTGCCGAGCAACTTCCTGCACCGCCGGGGGTCCGACCACAAGCAACTGGTTTTGTTGCCGATCGACACTCACCTGTGCCTGCGCTGCCCAGGCCCCCAGCATGGCCAGCAGCGTGGGCTCTAGCTCGTGCGCCGCGGCATGCCGTAATCCATAGGCTTCCGTGCGCGGCGCGCCGGCCGCGCTGAGCACCAGCGGCGGCCACGCCAAGGCGCACAGCAGCCCACATGCCAAGCGAATTGTGACGCGAGCGATCATCCAAAAAAACGCGGCAGCAGGAGCCCCCCTGCGGCCAGCAACAACCAGGCCCACGCACGCCGTGCGCGGCAATGGTCCGGGCAGAATATCGGAATAGTCCGCCCCGTTCTCCACGCCGAATCGGACTCTCAGGCGATTCGGCCAAATTCAAACCACCGGCTGGCAACAAACCAGGGGATCTCGGTGGACTGGCGAATTTCAGGGGGTCGGAACGTGACCAGACACGAGCTTGCCCAACTAAAAGGCGGGGATTGCCGCGACACACCTCGCCCGACTGGGTTGTGGTGTGTCGACGACATCCCCGCCGGAAGGTGGCTTGAAAGCCGAATGATTCATGAGCCTTCTGCTACAGAGCCGAACGTGTCGCGTCGCTTGCGTCAGACCGCAATCGCCCCCGGCTCACGGTTTCACCAATACGCCCCAGAACACTGGCAAAGCCAGTGGCACCCGGCGCAGGCTAACTAGCTGCGTGGCGTGGCTGCAGCCCGAACGGCCGGCGAGAAGCGTTTTTGAACGTCGGTCTCTAGCATGCCAAACACCGCCTCGTGACGCTGGATGGTGAGCTGCAAGGCGTGCATCAGACGCTTGGCCGTATAGAAGTTGGTCACGATCCGCTGGCCGATCTTGATCGGCTCGGTCGGAACACCGAAGGGCTGCGGGTTCAGACCGAAGTCGATAATCAACTCTTCGGGCGTGCCGCTAACTCGGCAGAAATTGGAATAGACAGCGCCGGCCTGGCTGTCGTCGACCTGCACGCTCGCGCGTTGCGAACGCGTTGCCGGGGCGAGTTGCGCGGGCGACTCCGCCGTGGGCGCCGCGTGCGGGGTGGCCGGCACCGCAGCCGACTCGTTCTGATTCTCTTCCACAAGGCTCTCCTCGATGTGAAACACGGGTCACAAAATCAGGGGGTTACAGACAACAATTGGGATCGGTCACGTCGCAAATGCAGGGACCTGGATCCGGCTCACAGCCGCACATGTCGAGCGAATGAATGCAGTTGGCCAGATCAACCAGTTCGCAGATCAGGGCGTTGCGCACCGCGCTCAGGCCGCCGATCACACCCACCACCAACAGCGAAATCAACAAGATCCACTCGAACGTCAACACGCCGCGACGCGCCCGAGCGTGGGGCCGGCGCGCCCTAAGGGAATGCATGGCAGTCTCTCCTGGTGATGGCCAGCGGCCCCGGCGGGACCGTTCGTCGAAAGCCTTATTGCACGGCGCATGCCAAGTCCTGCAGACAGACGGCCAATCGCCCCGGCTCATTCAACTCCAAACCGTTTTGTGGCAAGAAGTTGCACACCGTTTCGCGCCCTGGTCTGGCCGCTCGAACTGGCCGGCCACCGGCCAGCCAGGCGTGGCCTTTCGTACACGGCCGACCACGCCGGGCGTGGCGTTTTGGCCACACCGCGCCGTGGCGCCCCCGCTAGCGCGCGAGGCATCTATGTGAGGAAGCCTGGCACGGGCTGCTGCCAGCGGCCGCTAGTCGCCTCGCCACGGCGTGCATCGCCGCCGGCTAACACCAAGCATTTGCTATCGCGCGTTCCGCCGGGCCATCGCCACGGCGCCCAGCAGGGCCAAGCCGGCCAGCACGCACGAAGCAGGCTCGGGCACTTGGCAACCACAATCGCAGGCCGCCAAGAAGTTCAATAGCACCGTGGCGTTGTTCTCGTTGGCCAACGTGGCCGAGGCCGGCGGTACAAAGGCATCGGCAAACAAGATATCGCCGGTAACCAACACGGCACCCGAGCCCACACCCAACGCGCCGTGTGGAATTTCCATCAAGATGCCACTGCCGGCACGTGTGCCCAGCAGCCGGCTATTCGGCCCGGCCGTCAAGGCGTTGTGGAAGCTGCCACCGAAATGTACGCCAGCCCCCAAGGTGCCAAACGGCCCGCTCAGCGTGCTGCTGCCGGGCACTCCGAGAAAAGTGCCCGCCGTGGCGTTTTGGGCACCAGTCAGCCCCCCCTGTCCGATGGTGTCGGTCGAAGCGATCGAGCCGCCTCCCAGGCCTGCCAACACCGCGTTGCCCGCGAACGAACCATCCATGCCATAGGGCATGCTGGTGTGCAGCGTGTCGGTAATCACCACCAGGCAGCCGCCGCCGCGTACGAAACCTTCGAGCGCGCTGACTTCGGTGGGAGCCAACAGATTGGTCACTTCGGTCATAATGAACACGCTGACGCCCGCCAGATAGGCCGGGGTAACCAGCGAGGTATCGGGGCCCAAAACCACGCTATGGTCGGCCAGGCCGGCGGGGCCGAAGTTGGCCGGATTTGCCAGAAGCCCCCGGATGTTGTCGTATTCCACCCCGGAAAAAGGCCGATACACCCGCGACGAATTGAAACCGCCAAGGGTCATCGTTCCGGCGCCGGCCGACCCGGCCGCACTCGACAAGACCAGGCACAAAACCAGGCACAAACGTCGCATGATGCAATTCCTTCAGGTGCCGAACCAACTGCCCACCGCGAGAACCATCGAGCGCGGGGCCGGTCGGCAGCCACCGCGGTCACATCGCGGCGCACGCAGGGTCCTGGCGCGCTCTCTGTCTTCGATTCTGATTCGAGGTCCCGGCACTGCAAAGGAAATGCTCGTCAAGAAGCCTTCCGACTTCGGGTTGGCCTCCCTGGCTGGTCGGGTCGTAGCGATTCCGCCACCTTGAACCATGCGGATGGGGGAATATTGTTCACCCAGCCCGTGAAGAATTCGCCGAGCAAGGTGCCGCGTCGCACGAATCGGGGCTGGCGGCCCGTTGAAGACTTCGGCGGGTGGCTAGCCCAGCGGCGACTGGTACGGATTGTCAGACACTGGGCGACCGGTGGCAAAGGGCGACCCGCGTGCCGCCTCGCCCAACGGGTTGGCAATCGCTCCGTCGGCCAACGTCTGGTCGATGCGGTCCCAATCGAAAACTTGGGCCAACACCGGCCACACTCGAACCATGCGCGCCGTCATTATCAGCTCGCAAAACACGACGCCGCACATAAACGACGCCACGGCCACTGCCAGGGGCACGCCAACCGTCGACGCTAGCCATGTCAGAATGACCAAGAGCGCCACGATGCCTGCCAAACGCAGCAAGGCACGCGGCGCCAGCCAGATGCTGGCCAGCGTGGGAGGCGCCGTGCGCCATCGGCAATACGTGGTCAACACCGTGCGTTCGAACTTGGTAAGTTGCCTCATGCTGCCGGTCTCTTTCGTCCTCGTGCCACATGCGAGCGGCGCGCGCCCGATGCCGGCTCACTCGGTTCGTGCCTGCACGGCGCCAGCCCCGGCCGCGGCGGCCGGCTGGCTGGTCCAGTAGGTGCAAACAGGGCAGGCCTCGCCTGCGGGATAGTCTCGGCCCGGCTCGTGGGAACAGCCCACGTTTCCGCCACTTTCCACCTCGCAATCCACGCGGTGTTCTTGGAAAAACTCGCGGATTTTTCGCCGCACTTTGGGGTCGTGCTTGACCTTTGGCCCGGTGAATTTTTTCACGATCGGGGTGGCGCCGTGGTAAAGAACAACCGTGGCCACGACCTTGGTCGTTTCCAGGTCGTTGGGACCGTACCAGGAAATGGTCCCACTCGGAAACGTCGCTTTCTGCCGCGACGCTTTGCCCGACACGGACAAATCGAGCGTGAACTCGTCCTCGGAGCCTTGGCCGGCGCCGTCGGTGCTGGCGTCGATGCAGCAATTCTTGAACTTCTTGCCCGAGCCACAAGGACACGGCTCATTGCGGCCGACGCGTGGCGCCGTGCGCGTCAGGGGGACGACGCGATGATAGTCAGGTTGAGCAAATCGCGGCTCCTCCGGCGCGGGACCCGACTCCTCGCCCCGATCGATGTTCCGCGGCTCGTCGTAGGAATCTTCGTCATACGCCTGGCGGAACGGCGCCTGCCAATCGGCCCGCAGTCGGCGCACCTCGGCATTGCCGCCTCGCCACAGGCGTGCGGCGACGAGCGCGGCTTGCCAGCATTTCGCCCGCTCCGGAAAGTCCCAGCCGAAAATCTCGGCTCGTTCGGCCAGTTCGTGCCACAGCTTGCAATACCAGAAGCTCTGCTGGGGGTCACCTAGTTGTTCGACGACTGCCAGCAACTCGGGCAGTTGATGCATGTGCCCATGGTGTATGGCTGCCTGGGCGTAGCATTCGCGAAATTCCGGCGGGGTGGCTTCCCACCGCGCCAATTCCAGCGCTGCCTGGCCGGCGGCAGGCAGGGGAAGCGATTTCAGCACCGACGCAAAGGTCATATGCTCGAATCCTGTCGCGGCATCCCGCGTGCGGGCCACGATCCATTCGAGTGCCGGTTCCCCAATCCGTACCAGCGCCTGTTCCGCCGGGAGAGACAGAATTTCACGTTCCTGGAAAACGCATTCCATGATCGCCGGCACCGACTCGGCCAACCGTAGCCGACCTGCGATCTCGACCACCTGGGCATCGTAGGATATTTCCAATTCAGGGCGATCGTCTTCCTCGCCGTCGTCCAGCGCCAATCGGCCCAGGTGCGACAGCACCTGATCGACGTTCGGCTGGGCGCACTCGGACATCGCCCGGCAAAGGTTCCGCAGATATTCCCGCGTGCCGCGGCTGGGCCAGGTCCACTCCAGTGCCTGCGTGGCCTCCTCCAGCAGTAGCCACAGCGAATCCCAGTCGAGACGGGCCAGCAAGACGCGCCCCCGCAGTGCCCGATGCATCTCGCGTGGAACGGCGGGCAACAGGAGAATTTCCTCGAGCCGGGGCGCCAACAGCGCCGGCGAGGCCGAGACGAGCGCCCCGGTCAGCCAGACACGCAAATTATCCTCGTGGGCGTTGGTCAAGTCGGTCGTTCGGCGCAGGCGGTCGATGATCCAATCACAGGCTGCCGCGTCCGGGGGCACTTCCACTCCGGGCTCGTCATCCAAGAACTGTGAGTCCCTCAGGGGTGCATCGGCCACGCGGCGCAGGGCGTTCCACGTCTCTTCGGCTGAAAACCAACCATTTTGGAAATAATCCCAGGCAAGTTCCCGCACGATTCCGGCCGAATGCTCCAGCCCGGCCACCGCTTGTTCGAGTGTCAGCATGGCGCCAATTTCCATTCTGTGGCGATTCGATTGAAGAGAACGAGCCGCGTGCATGGAACTGCCCAGTGGGCGCATCGCTCGCATTCCGGCGGCGCCCCGCCATTTTGCGCTAGGCCTGGCTGCGCCGTCGAGTCCCAACAACACGGTGGCCTGGGGAACTGCAAAGAGAATTGCACGGGGGGCAGACCCCGCCTTTGCAGTTCTCTGGACACGGTGCCCACCCGGCGGAAATCACGCCCCCAGCAGCAAGCGCCTGGCCCGCGAACCGCATGGCGGGCGGGCCGTGTCGCCTCTGGTGCCGGGGAACGCTCGGCATAGAATGCCTGCTTTGAACCACTGCGACACGCTCGGCTAGTTCCGCATGACACCGCGCCGAATTCTAGTTACCGCCGCCTTGCCCTATGCCAATGGGCACATCCATCTGGGCCATCTGGTCGAGTACATCCAGACCGATATCTGGGTGCGATTTCAGCGGTTGCGGGGGCACACCTGCCTGTTCCTGTGCGCCGACGACACCCACGGCACGGCGATCATGATCCGGGCGCGCCAAGAAGGCCGGTCGCCCGAGGCACTGATCGCCGACATGCAGGCGGCCCACCTGCAAGATTTCGCCCGATTCGACGTGGTGTTCGACCACTATGGCAGCACCCACTCGCAGGAGAACCGCGCCCTGTGCGGCGAGGTGTGGCAGGGCCTCGAGCGGGCCGGGCTGATCGCCACGCGCCCCGTCGAACAACTTTATGATCCGCAGGCAGGCACGTTCCTGGCCGACCGATTTGTGCGGGGTACCTGCCCCTTCTGCGGCGCGGCCGATCAATATGGCGACAGTTGCGACAAGTGCGCGCGCACCTATGCGCCCAGCGAGCTTGTCGCCCCGCGCAGCACACTGTCGGGCGCCGTGCCCGAGGTGCGCAGCGCGCCCCACTGGTTCGTCAACACCGAGGCCCGGCACGCGTTGTTGAACGAGTGGACCCAAGTCCCGGGCCGATTGCACGAGGACGTGGCGGCCTGGCTTGCGGGCGCGTTTTTGGCCGAGCCGCTGCGCGATTGGGACGTCTCGCGCCCGGCTCCGTATTTCGGTTTCGAGATTCCCGAGACCCAGGGCCAGCACTTCTGGTACGTGTGGTTCGACGCGCCGATCGGCTACATCGCCACCACGGCGGCCTGGTGCCAGGCGCACGGCCAGCAACTCGACGACTGGTGGCGCGGCGGCCGCGCGGAAATTCACCACTTCATCGGCAAG
>CAYSXM010000009.1:0-18619 GCA_964434905.1 uncultured Pirellulales bacterium
GGTGGCACTTGGCGCACTGTGCTTTTTGAAAGACCTGTTCACCCCGTGCCCAGTTGCCGGCCGTGGCATCGGGGCCGGTCAGGAACTCGACCAGTTGTTGCATGGTCCACTTACTACCCGCCGCGGCCGCTGGCAACACCGGAGGGGGCGCATCGGGAAACTTTTGAGTGAACCAATCTTGCCAAGCGGCCAGGGCCACATCCCAGGTTTGGTCCTCGGCCGCTACCTCCTCGCCGGTCCATTTGTGCAACAGGGCCAGCGAGCGCTTTGCTCCCTCGTTCTTCAGTTTGAGTCCGCAGAGGATAACCTGCCGCAGCGCCTCGGGTTCTTGGGGCGCCGAATCGACTTCGCCCAAACGGGTGAGCACTTCTTGTGCGGCGGCCCCTTCCAGCACGGGCAGCGCTCGCACCAACAGCGGCCAGTTCTCGCCGTCGGGCGATTGAGCCAAGCCCATCGCCAGGTCCTCGCGGCGGTCGGGGTCGCGATCGAACGCCTCTCGCAAATAGGCCATGGCCTCGGCCGAGCGACTTCCTCCCAGCACGGCCACGATGCCGGTTTGCAGCCGGCGCGCGGCCTCGCTATCGACTCCTTTCAGCTCGCGATCAATTCGCACCAACTGCTCTAGCAACTCGGGGGCGGGGTTCTCCGGCACCTTGTAGAGCGCCATCAGCGCGGCATTGGGCAGCTCGGTGGCTCGATCGAGCACCGCGAGCAGGTCGTCCGATTCCATCTGAGCGACAAAGTCGCGCGTGAAGTTATCGACATAACCCTTGAAGCTATGCCCCCCGGGTAGATCGCGCGCCATCTCGTAGAATTCGAGCAGTTCCAGCCGCGAGGGGAGTTTCCAGCCCTGAGTCAAGAACCGCGCGTGGAATGCGGCGTGCAGTTTTTCAGTCAACGGCACTTCGTCGTTGCGCAACTGCTCGAGCAATCGCCCCACGATCGACGCTTCGCCTAAATAGGTCAGCAGCCGCAACAATTCTCGGTTCATGCGCCACTCGAGCGCCGGATACTCTTCGGCCAACTGGCGCCGTAATTCGCCGACATCGTCCGGTGGAATTTGACCACGTACCAGGGCCAATTCCAGTACCCGCAACACATCGACGAAGTCGTCGTCGGAAAGGAAGCCGCGCAAAACCTCGCTGGCCCGCGTGAGCACGGCGCTGGCGGTAAGTCGGTCGTTCGAGACGACCAACAGGCCAACCGCCCCTTCGACAAAAACTCGTACATTGTCGCTCGACAAAACCTCGGCTTGCCACTGTTCTTGGGGGACTTGTTCCAGGGCCCGGCGCGCGGCCCAGCGTACAAATCGCGAAGGATCGCCCAACGCGACCAGCAGCCGGTCGACGGGGGGAGTTTGGCTCGTGCGCAGCAGTGATTCGCAGGCGGTACGTCGGACCGTGGCATCAGGGTCGTCGAGCAGTTCGACCAGCCGCGCGGCAGTCGATTCATCGGCGTTCACACCCATCAGGAATGCGGCCTTAGCACGCACCGCGGGTGCCTCGGTGGCCGACACGCTCACCAGCAATTCCGCGGTGGGAAAGGGGCCGATCAACTGCATCAGGTCGAGCGCTCGCACGCGATCATCCGCCGTACCGCGTTCACTGGTAGCCACCTGGGTTAGCTGTTGATCCCAGGCTGGCCCCAATTTGAGCTTGAGATTCGCGGCGCGGTTGCGCCCCCAGGCGCTTTGCAACTGGGGCTGCTTGATGGCCTGCATGACGCCCGTGTAGTTGGGTCGCGGTGGGGTCTTGCCCAGCCAGCGGATGCGATAGACGCCCCCTTCGGTGCCGCGACCGCCGGTCGCGAAATACAGCCAACCGTCGGGGCCCACCGCCAGATCGGTAACGTTCAGCGGCCGTCCTTGCAGAAACACCTCGCTGCGCGCGGCGTACGATCCGTTGTCCGCCGGCTGCATGCGAACCACCACAATGCGGCCCAACGACCAGTCGGCGGCAAACAGCGCGTTCTGATAACGCGCGGGAAACATATAGTGATTGTAAAACTCGACGCCCGTCGGTGAGCCACGGCCGATGTCGATCGTGGCCGGCAAGCTGTCGACATAGTACTCGGGCCAATTGGCCCAGCCGCTGCGCCAGCCGAATTCGGCGCCGGGGACACAGTGGTTGATCCGCGTCGGCCGGTACCACGGCAAGCCGATGTCCCACTCCATATCCGAATCGTAAGTGAACAGATCGCCTTGCTTGTTGAATGCCATGTCGTAGGCGTTGCGAAACCCACCGCAGTACAACTCGACGAACGACCCTTCGACGTCGGTTCGCACCACGGTGCCCCCGGGCGCCTTGATGCCGTGCGCGTGTCCGCCAGCGTCTTCATAGCGCGGCTGGACCAGGTCGCCCTCGTAATAGCCGTGGTGGGGGCTGCTGACCTCATATTCCGGCTCGACCCGGGCGTGATTGCCCACAATCAGATAGATCATTCCATCGGGGCCGAGCACGGGCGCGTGGGGGCCATGCTCGGCCATCCCACCGACGAATTTGAAGACCAGATCGGCTTTTTCCGCCACGCCGTCGCGATCGTCGTCGGTCAGGCGATACAGGCCGGTTTCCTCCGGCCCTTCGCCCACGGCGAACACCTGGCCGTTGAGCGGCAAAATGCCTTGGCAGTTTTGGATCAATTCGCAATACGGGGTGGCCGTCTCGAAAGTTCCGTCGCGATCTTCGTCGCGCAGCAGAATCAGCGGCCCCCGCTCGCGAGAGACGATCATCTGCCCCAATTCGGTGAAGGCCATGGCAACCACCGAACCGCAGCGTTCGGGCGGGGTGACGCGCTCGACGCGGAATTCAGGCGCAATGCGAAACCGCCCCCCCCCGCTCGATGAAACAACCTGTTGGCCCCAGGGGGCGGCACGCCCCAACTCGCCCAGGCTTTGGGCCGGCTGCCAACCGCTGTCGTCGAAATTTGGGTGAGCCCAGCCGCGCTGCTCGGCTCGCGAACATTTCCAACTGCGGTCCGTGGAGTAGGAGACATCGGTGTTGCCTTTGTTCCGCACCGAAACCAGCGCGACCAACCCGGCAGCGCTGGTTTCAAGGTTGTCGGCGCGGACCGCCAGCACGTTGCGCCCCCGCAACAAATAGGGCATGATGTCGACCACGTCGAATTTTCGCCAATTGGCCCCCTTGGCCACCGGTCGTCCGTTGACAAACAGCTCGTAACGGTCATCCGCCGTGATCTCTACCTGGGCGACCTCGGGGTCGCCGACGGGAAACGCCTTGCGGAAATAGACCGCTCCGGCGGGAACGCTCTCGCCAGAGACCTCGGGCGACCAAATCCACTGTGCATCTCCGGAATCGATTGACTGGTCTTGGGCCAGCGCCCCACCCGGCCACAGCACCACCAGGAGCAGCGCGGCCCACCCTAGGGGGCGCCGGACGCTCGTCGTTGCCTCGTCTCGCTGCATCTGCCACCCTCGCTTGGCGGTTCCGTGCACAACCGGTGAGCGGCCGGGAAAAGCCCGGCCCTGCCGATCGTGAAAGCCTGTAGGGTACCCCTGAGGGGCGCGCGCGACAACACAGGTTGCGAAGGGGCCTCGACTTACGTCGGCTGGGCGCCGCCAAACTGGGTGGCCATGGCAAAGTTTGCCGGCGCACGGGCCGGGGCGCCATACGATCGGCGCTCCGCCCGGTTTGTACCTGGCCCATTGCGATGCCAGCCAGCCTAGACGGCGGGGTACAACACCGCGGCGCGAACCCCGGCTGCTAGAAGTCGAGGCGCCGGGGCGGCTGCCCCAGCGGGGGAAAGGTGCGGGGCGTGCGACGCGAGGGCGTCTCTTCGAGCCCCAGATAGCGGTCGATCAGCACCTTGGTGTCGCACGGGGCGACTTCCAAGCGGGACAGCCAATCGGACCGCAGCAGGCCCACGCCGTCGAAGGCTGCCCCGTGCAAACAGGCCAGCACGCTGGCGGCGATCGCCCCATTCGCTTCGGCGTGGGGGGTGGCGAACTGGGGAAGTTGTCGAAAGGCCACGCGCAACGCCGCGAGCACGTTGGGCCAAGCCTGGTGATCGCCTGTCGCTTCCTGCCGCGCCAACTCGCTGGCCAGCCGCTGGCAGCGCTCGGAATCGGCGGCCAGGTCCAACACAGGCCCGAGCCTGACGATGCGGCCCACCAATAGATCGGTCCAGCGATCGACACGGCCGCGCAACCGGTTAATGCTGGCTGCCTCGGACAATGGAATGCGTATTCCATGTAGCAGCAATTGCAGTGCGCGATGCCGTGCCTCGAGATGCCCCACGAACACGCTTCGCCCCACCGGCGCCAGTTCGCTGCTGCCGGCGCGGTGGTCGACGGTCGACAAGATCGCGGTCCAGACTCGCGTCAGCACTTCGCTGGCCACGATCTCTTCCACGAGGTGGCGCGGTCGAAAACGCTCGGCGGCGCGGCGCGCTTGGGAATCGTCGGCACCGTTATGGGCCTTCAACTCCGCCGCCCACAGGTCGAGCCGTCGCTTGCTGGCTATCCAATAGGCATCGAGCTGACTGGCCACCGCAGGACCATGGTGCGAAACGATGGTGTGGGCATGGTCGGCCACGAGGGCCGCCAGCTCCACCAGATCGCGCGCTCGAAGTGCACCGGACATGCGTGATTCACGTTTCCGTAGTGTGGCAAAGCAACCGGGGATTTCCGACAACTGCGAACCGATGGTCGGCTCCGCACCAGGAACCACCGTCGGTCGATCGGGCCGTGGCAGCGAGGCAGCCGCACCACCACTAAACAGACGCCCAGCAACGCGAGAGCCCGAGGGGACCAGGGCTCTCGCGCCGCCAGGACGTTCGTGCGATTCGTTGTTGATTGGGCAATGCAAAGCCGATGCCCGGCCCGCGAAGCGTGCCAAGAATATTGTCGTAAGTCATGTGTGTGCAATGGTTTACACAATCCATTTCGGCCGATACGGCGACCCCAAAAAAGGCATCCGTGCTGCCCGAATGCCACGTGACCCGTAGCGAATTGGCGACCGAAGCGGGCGGCAAGGTTGCCCGCGGCCAGACACACGAGTCGTGCTGGCAGATTTCAAGTTCCGCGTGCCGGGCCGCCTAGCAGTCGGCGGAATTCTTCAACGGGCCGCTAACCAGCGCGGCGTCGGCGTCGCACTTCCTCGCGGGCCGGGTGCCGGTGCTGGCCCACACGGCGATGGGGACCTGCCAGCGGCTGGGGTGGGTCGAGGAGATCGGGCCGCGCCACGACTGTCGGCGGTTGGCTGGCACCGCGAGCGCTGCTGGCCTGGCGCATCAATCGCGCGCCAAGCGGAACCATTGCCCAAGCCGCGGCCAACATGCTGAGCGGTTCGAGCGGCAAGCGAAAGCGCGCCGAGGTGATGGTCAGGGTGTGGAACGCCAACACCGTCAGGAACACCACCGCCAGTGGCCACGCGCGACGAATCAGCTCGCCCGATGTCAGCAGGCCCACCGACCCCAATACCAGCCAGACGACCGTCGAGGCCTGATAAAGCGGATGCGACGCCTTGGGGTTGGTCGCATCGAACAACAGAAAATAGCGCAACCGCGTGGCGCACAATGCCAGGTATCGCCGGGGATGCGCGCGCACCTCGCGCCATGCGGCGCGCCCTAGGCTCCGCGATCGCTGCGGTTCGGTGAGCGGCGCCAAGCGCGCATAGTCGGCCGGTTGCAGCACCACGTCGTCGATATACCAGGTTTCGCGCCGCGCCTCGCCCAGCGCGCGGTGCTGGGCGGCCCAGGTGCCTGGGTGCTGTTTGGCGATCAGCGCCACGCCAGGGTGGGGTACCTTGTCGGTGCCCCAACTGTGTGTGTTATTGCCTTGCCAAAAGGCATAGCCAAATGACGATTTGACGAACACAAACTCGCCATGGACCACGGCGTTGCGCACCAGCCACGGGGCTACCGTGACGAGGGCCGCCAAGCACCAGGCCGCGCCGCGGTGCCACTGCCGGCCCAAAGCCGCGCGGCCACCTTCGATTACCCCCGTCGACACCAAAGCCAGCACGGGCCAGGCTAACACGTGGATCGGTTCCACCAGCACGGCGGCGCCACCCGCCAGGCCCGCGACGAGCGCCGGCCTGTAGGCGGCCTGTGCCGCACTCGCCCCCGCCCGATAGGCACAGGCCAGCGCAGCGGTCAGAGCCAGGCTCGACCACACGGCAACCTGTATGTGCGTCGCCTGATAGATCTGGGGTGGATAGACCGCGACGAGCGCCGCGGCGCACCACCCCAGCGCCTTCTGTTGGGGCCAGACCAGCCAGCCCAACCATGCGGTGGCCAGCACAACCAGGGCGCCGGACGCAGCCTGCAACATTTGCATCGTCCACAGCGCCGAGGGCGAATCGACGCCTCGCATCGCATACAGTGCCGCGAGCAGTGCCGGGTAGAGCGGCGCCTGTTGCGAAGTCGGCCCGGTGGCGCCCAGAAAGCGCACGCTAAAGCCGTGGCCCGCCACCAGATTCCTGGCGATCTCGCCATGTTCATAAGTGGGGGGTGGGTCATGGCACAGGCCCACCACCACGGCCACGCGCAGCGCAAGCACAACGGCAGCCAGAAGTAGCAGCCAGCCTCGATCGGTGCGCGACGCGACCATGTGCTGCGCTCTCGACCCCCGGCCCAGCGTCGAGAGCGCCGGCGTCGAGAGCATCGCGACGCCAGGCAGTTTGCGTGGACGGGGGCCCAACAGGGCTGGGAATTGTAGCCCGTTTGCTGAAATTGAAGCCAGATCGATATTTTTGGCGAGGCGGGCGAGGCGGGCGAGGCGACGGGGTGCACCCGAACGGCCCTGCTGCGACAAGGCCCCCCCGGCCGGTGCGCCGCGAAAAGGCTCTGCATCGACGCGCAGCACTGGCTGCAAGAAGTTGGCCCGGTGTTCTCCGCGTGGTCTTCCAGGCGCCTGGGCAGCCCGTTTTTTCTTCTTCGTGATCCGGCAGGCGCACTACGTCTTGATGTGCTTCCGCTTCAACCGCCGGGCCTTGCTGTTGGCAGGGCGAGAACCGTGATTCGCCTTCTTCAGACTGCGATGGGGTTTGGCCATGACAAATTACCTTCTCAAGTTCCTGAGTGTTGCACGCACCGCTGCCCAGCACGCGGTCCAACTGGGCTCACGGCCAGAAGTCGTTGGGCCAGTTTATCGCCTGGAGTACCGGGAGAATAGGCCGTCCGCGTGCCCGATTTCCAGCTAACTTGCCCGAAGAATCGTGATGGGGGTGCTCCGCCGCACGGCAACGGGGCCCCGCGCCGACAGCGGCGCGCGAAAAACGCCGGGGGCCCCTCGACTTCGGGACCGCCCGGCGTAACGTATCGCACAGTTGGTTACTGACCGTGTGCACCTGGTCGAAATCGACCGGTGCGACCACGCTATCGGCAGCTACTGCAGCACGAGCGACAACGGCCGCGCCGCCGCATTGCCGCCGAAGCGCTATCGGCCCAGAAGCTCACGGCCATGCTGGCCAAGACCGCGATCAATACCATTCGACGTACCATGCTTGCACCTCCTGGCGAAGAACATTTCCCAAAAACTTTCGCTGGAGCCCACGCTCCATCCAACCTGTTTGATTGTAGAAATGCGCCTGGTGCTCACAAGGCGCCGGCCAGGCTGCCCATCAGTGCTTCGCGCGACGCAGTGGCCTGTTTGTCTTGAGTGCGCAATGGTTTACGTCATCAACCCCCCCGCACGCAATGCAGGTTGAAGTAACGGCTGGTCCGCGAATTGGTCGTCGCCGTTGGCGCCGGGTGGCGCTGCGCGCGGGAGCACTCGTGCTATCGCTCGGCGTCGCAGCGCCGTTGGCCGAGTGCCTGTTGCGCATGTTGGCTCCGCTCGACCCGCGCGAAAACTCGAGTTGGTACCAAGCCCACCCGGTTTATCACTTCCGGCACCGCGCGGGGCTCGACGAGGAGTTCGTGTGGGGGCAGCCTTATCGGGTGCGGACCAACAACCGCGGGTTGCGCGAGGCTGTCGAGATTGCTTACGCGGCCGGACCAGAAGCGCGGGTGCTGGTGCTGGGCGATTCGTTTACCTTTGGCAACGGGGTGCAAGGCGACGAGGTCTATGTGCGCGTGGCCGAGCGCGTGCTGGCCAAACAATGGCCTGGCACCGAGCCGGCTTTGCCAGCAGGTAACACGCGGCCCGCAGACAATCCGCCGCCGCGCTGCATCAATTTGGGTGTCAGTGCCCACGGACCGAGCCTGGAGTACCTGTACTATCGCGAAGAAGGGCGTCGCTATGGCGCCCAGGTGGTGGTGGTCGGCGTGTTCTTGGGAAACGACGTGGCCGACGATGCGCGCGACCGCGCCTTTCGGCTCGATGGTCAACAACTGGTGGAACTGCCGTTCAGAATCTCCTGGCTTAAGAAATGGACCGACCAAGGCTGGTATCAGTGGCTGATTCGGCATAGCCAATTGCTGGTGCGTTTGCGGCAAGGCTATTCCTGGTGCATCGATACCGTGCTGGATCGCGGCAGCCGCCAGGCCCAATTGGCCGCGCTGACCAACCCCGCCGCCGTAGCGCGTGGTTGGCCGCTGTCGCGGGCAGTGTGGCAAGCCTTGGCCCGGGCCGTGGTCGCCGATGGTGCGGTGCCGGTGTTCCTGTTGATTCCAACGGAAGACCAAGTTCGTCTGGCAGCAGGCCAGCAGGTGGCCGGCGCTGCGCCGCCCGAAACGGCCGTGGCCGTGGCCACGCGCGACCGGATCTTGGAATGGGCCCCACGCGAAGGCTGGGCCGTGGTCGATCTGCTGTCCCCCCTGGCATCGGCGGCACAAACCGGCGAGCGGCTATACCTGGAGGGCGATTTTCATTTCAATGAGGCTGGCCACCGGGTTGCCGGCCAGTCACTAGCCCAGTGGTTGACTGAACACTTTGCGCATCGGCTCACAGCGCCCAGCGCACCCCCCGCGAAAGCCGATTAGCCATGCGATTTCTCGACAAGACAGTAGTGATCACCGGGGCCGGCTCGGGCATCGGCCGAGCAATGGCCCTGCGGTTTGCAGCCGAGGGGGCGCAGTTGGTGATTGCCGATTGGAATGCCGCAGCCGGAGATGAAACGGCCGCGTTGGTGCGACAGGCCGGCCGACCCGCGCTGGCGGTGCCAACCGACGTGGGCGATTCGGCCGCCGTGGCAGAGTTGTTCGGGGCGATCGATGGACAGCAATGGCTCGTCGACGTGCTGGTGAACAATGCTGGCAATAGCGAACCGAACCTGGCCCCGGCCGTCGAGGTCGACGACGAGCGCTGGCGCTCGGTGCTGCGCGTGCATCTCGATGGCACGTTTTTTTGTGCGCGCGAAGCGCTGCGCCGGATGATCCCCCGGGGCCAGGGTGCGATCGTGAATGTGGGATCGGTGGCGGGACATTTGGGGCTGCCGGGCGCCGCTGCCTATACGGCCGGCAAGGGCGCGGTACACGCGCTGACCAAGGGGTTGGCGGCCGAGGCGGCTCCGCACGGAGTGCGCGTCAACTGCATTGCACCCGGTTGGGTCGATACCCCGATCCTCGACAACCTGCCTGGCAGTTGGCGCGAGCGCATGGTGACGCAAACCCCCTTGGGTCGCATCGGGCGTCCCGAGGAAATCGCCGCGTTGGCGGCGTTCTTGGCCAGCGACGACGCCAGCTTCGTCGTGGGGCAAGTCATCAGCCCCAACGGCGGATTGTACCGATAGACGCGGTCGTAGCGCACGGTGCGTGGCACCACCAGCGGCACCTGGTGGTGGCCCAAGGCCGGCCCCGGCCCGAGTGGATCTCGGGCTAGAGTTAAGGGCCCCCCGTTCCGGCGTGCCCAGGCTTCAGCCAGCGTGGTACCGGCAATCGTGGACCCACCATGGCGCACGCCGCGCAGCGTGCGTGGGGCCACCGACGGAGCGCGCCGCGCCCGGCTAGCCCAGTTCCCGACCACCGCCCCCTTTCGTTTTTCGAGAGCGTTGTCATGCAGAACGTCAGCAACATCTTGTTGGAGAAAGAGATTCTCCTCGAGGCCGGCACCAACGAACTGGAAGTGTTGGTATTTGGCGTGGGGCAGCACACGTTCGGCATCAACGTGGCCAAGGTGCGCGAGGTATTGCCTCGACCGCAGATCACCAAGCTGCCGCGTGCCCATGGTTCGGTGCGTGGGGTGTTCAAGTTGCGCAACCAGGTGGTGCCGGTGGTGTCGCTGGTCGATCACTTGGGAATTGAAACCACGCCAGATCACGGCGAGAGCACGGTCATCTTGACCGACCTGAACCAGCAACAGACGGCTTTCCTGGTAGATCGCGTCGAACGCATTCATCGGCTGAGCTGGCAGAACATTCTGGCAGCGCCTGCGGTGTTGTCCAGCGCGCGTACGCCGATCACTGCCGTGGCTCGTTGCGACTCGCGGCTGATCGTGATGCTCGATTTTGAACTGATTTTAGACCAGGTCACGCAGCGCGACACCGGCGCACGCGCGGTGGCCAATCCTGACCAGATTCCCCGCAATCAACTGCGATTGGTGTTGGCCGACGATTCACCCAGCGTACGCGAGGCGATCACCGCCACGCTACGTGAAAGCGGCTACACCCAATTGCGCGTGTTCGAAAACGGCAGCGATGCCTGGAACTGGCTCGAAGCAGCCGCGAAATCGCAGTCGACACTGGAAGCCATCGCCGATCTGTTGATCAGCGACGTCGAAATGCCGCAGATGGACGGCTTCCACTTGACCAAGAAAGTCAAGGAACATTCGCTGTTAGGTCGCTTGCCGGTGCTGCTGTATTCGTCGATCGTCACGCCTGACAATTTGAAAAAAGGCCGCGCCGTGGGGGCCGACGCCCAGGTGGCCAAACCCGAGCTAGGGCGGGTCGTCGAACTGGCCGACCAATTGATTTCAAAGCAGCGCTCTGCGGTGGTCAGCCACCCAGATGCAACCAAGGCGACTGCGCAGGTATCGCCCGTCACGACGGCCTCGCCGACGAGGGTTACAGCGCCGGTTGGTACAGCGCCGGTTGGTACAGCCCGATCGAATAGCACAGCACCTCAAAGCACCGCACCTCTAAGCACAGCACCAACCACCAGGGATCATGCACCGCAGGCAGCTCCTGTGGCTGCCGCGCCGACCACCGAGCTTTCCCCTCCGCCCGCGCCGCTGCCGAGCGGGGAGGGTACTCCCAGCGTTCGTCGACGAGCCGACTCCGGCGCGGCCACGCCCGCCCCCCGCGGCGACTGGACAGTAGATCAGCCGGCGGCAACCCCGACCGGTGTCTCACCGACGCTGTGGCGTACGTTCCGCGACGAGCTCGACGAGCACGGCCGGCACTTGCGCAGCCTGTCGATCCGCGCGGCCCAGACGGTCGACGACGCCTTGGTCAACGAATTCTTTCGCACTCTCCACACGGTGAAATCGGCTGCTTCGGTGCTTCCCTTGGAAAGTGTGGTGCGGTCGACGCATCTGATGGAAAGCCTGTGGGAGTTTGCTCGCCTCGAACCCACGCGCTGGCCACGCGAGAGCCTGGACCAGTACCTGAGCTGGATCGAGCGTGTGGCCGCGGCGCATGACGATGCCCGAGCGGTGCTACAGGCAGGCGCGGTGCTCGAAGCCGATCTCTCTTCGGCCCTAGTCCAACTAGCAGCCCATTGAAGCCTTCGACGCGCCTGCGCCATGGCCTGGGTGCGATGGAAAAATAGCGACGCAGGCCGTTGATTTGCAAGCCGTGCGAAGCGGTGCTCCGCACCTGGCAAGGTTAAAAAACGCCACGATCGCATTTTCAACGATCCGCTAGGCGACGAGCCACACAGGCGATACTCTGACGAGGCTCGCGGACTTTTCCAGCCCGCCCCTCGGTAAGAGACATGCGATGAAACGCCTGGGCGACAGCCTGGCCGGCGCACGGGTCCTGATTACCCAAGCCGACGACTTCATGGGCCCCGCGCTGTGCACGGCCTTCACGGCCTATGGCGCGATCGTGCTCGCCGATCGCCAGCCGCTGGCCGAACCCGGGGCATCTGCCCGGGCCGTCGAGGCCGCGGGACAGGTCGACGTGCTGGTGGCCAATCTTGCGGTACCGGCCCCCAGCACCAGGGCACACGAAGTCACCGACGACGAGTTCCGGCACGTTTTTGCACACCTGGTCGACCCCTTGCCTCGGTTGATCCGCGGCGTGTTGCCCGACATGCTTGCCCGCCGTCGCGGCAAGATCTTGGTGATGGGTAGCGCCACGGCGCTGCGCGGTCAGAAGCGCGCGTCGACTTATAGCGCCGCGCGCGGCGCCCAGGCCGCCTACGTGCGCTCGGTGGGCGTGGAAGTGGCACCTGCCAATGTACAGGTAAACCTGATCGCGCAGAACTTCGTCGAGAACGCCACCTACTATCCACCCGAGGTCCAGGCCTTGCCCGCCTTTCAAGAGCGCCTGCGGCGCGAGGTGCCCGTGGGCCGCCTGGCCACGCCCGAGGAAGACGCCGCGTTGGCCGTGTTCCTGGCATCGGCCGAGGTGAACTTTCTGGTGGGCCAGTGCATTGCGTTTTCCGGGGGCTGGGTCACCTAGGGGGCTGCGTCACCTAGAAAGTCGGTCGGCACGGTGGGAAGGCCCACGCCTCGGTGACGCCGGTTGCTGGAGACGCCGGTTGCGGGGCAGATGCGCTGTGCTTGTCGGTCCCCCGGCGATTGCTATACTGCCTCGCACTTTGCGGCGACGATCGTCCGCAGCGCGGTGGCCTATTGGGCAGTGGGGCCAGCGCTGTGAGGCAAGCGCAGCGTGCCAGGAACCGTGCGCCGGAGCGATTTCGGACCACTCCAAGGAATGTGATCATGCGCGAGTCGTTGGCGGAACTGATTGGCACCTTTACCTTGGTCTTCATCGGCGCAGGCGCCGGGGCCCTGGCCGCTAAAAGCGGCGGCGGGCTGTTGGGAGTAGCGCTGGCCCACGGGCTGGCGCTCACCCTGATCGCCTATGCGTGGGGACCAATTTCCGGCGCGCACGTCAATCCAGCGGTGACGTTCGGTCTGCTCCTGACTGGTAAAATCGACCCGGCCAAGGCGGTCATGTACTGGGTGGCACAATGTATCGGATCCCTGGGCGCCGCGTTTCTGCTGTCTTGGCTGTTGGCCGGCCTGACGCACAACGGTCAACCGTTGGGGTTGGGCGAAACGATTGGCGATTTAACCAAAGACCAGCCCGCCAAGACGATCGTGGTGGAAGCGGTGCTGACAGCCTTCCTGATGTTTCACGTGTTTGGATCGGCCGTCAGTGGTCGCAACGGCAACGCGTTTGGCTTGGCCATCGGCCTGACACTTACTGCCGACATTATCATGGGGGGGCAATTGACCGGGGCCAGCATGAACCCGGCGCGCACCTTGGGGCCAGCCATTGCGACGGGCAACACCTGGTATCTTTGGCTGTATATCGTGGGGCCGCTACTGGGCGCGCTCGTGGCCGCGCTAGTCTACAACAGCCTGTTCTTGGCCGACCAGGCGGCCGACAAGAAGTAAATCTGCCAACCAACCAGCGGTAGGCAGTCCTTGCAAACGGCCAGCGGTCCGCAGGCCCATCCACCGCCACTGGTCGCTGGGTGTGCGACGTGGTGCGCACCCAGGGGCAGGCCGCAACGAAGCATCGGTTGTTCGTTGCCGCCGGCGGTTGCAGATTGCCGCCACGTGCTGCCGGCAACCGTGGAGCTGGCATGGGCGCCGTTCCACTTCGCCAAGCAAGGGGTGGCCATGTTCCAATTTGCCGGACGCGTCGCGGTGGTTACCGGGGGTTCCAGCGGCATCGGCCGGGCCACGGCCTTGGCGCTGGCCGCACAAGGGGCGCGGGTTTTTGTCGGCGATCGCCACCTACTCAAACAGAATGAAGCCGCGTTTGCCGACCTGGATATTTTTCCCTGTGCTTGCGACGTGAGCCAGCCCGACCAAGTCGCGGCGCTCGTGGCCCTGGCGGCCAGTCGCGGCGGAAGGCTGGACATGTTGGTCAACAATGCCGGCGTAGGGCTCGTCAAGCCGATCGAGCAGGTGTCGCTGGAAGAATGGGACTACACGATGCACGTCAATCTGCGCGCGGCGTTCTGGGCCATTCGCCAGGCGCTGCCCCACTTTCGTGCGTGCGGAGGTGGTGCGGTGGTGAACGTCGCCAGCAACGCCGGGTTGCTACCGCGGGTACACGACCCGGTTTACTCCATCAGCAAGGGGGCCCTGGTTACATTGACCAAAAGCCTGGCGCTGTGCTTGGCCGAGGATCGCGTACGAATCAATGCTGTTTGTCCGGGCCCCGTGTCCGACACCGGGATGATTGCGGAAAATCTGTCCCAGGCTGACGATCCCGAGCAGGCCCGTCGGCAACTGATCGCTGCCAGCCCTTTGGCCGCGGCGCACCATCGCATGGTGACGCCCGACGAAGTGGCGGCGGCCGTGGTGTATTTGGTCAGCGACGCATCCACAATGGTCACCGGCACTGCGCTCGCGATCGACGGTGGCAAGTCGCTGGGCGTGCCCCGCGCGTGAAGAGTGTTCGGTCGTTGTTCGTGGATTCGAGAAAGCACCAGGCGCCGGCACTTCGTTGCGCACTGTCGAGCGCGCCACGCGACGGTGCGCGGCAAGCAGCGCGTGCCTGACGGCCCCCTCGGTCACAGCGCCCGCCATGGCTTCGCTGGGCCAGCCCACGGCCTTCGCCAGATTTGCAACCGCCGATGCGGTCGTGCCGCACACTGGCCTTGCCGTGGCGAAAGGCTTATAGTCGAGGCGTCGTCCTCGGCATCTGTGCGATCCTGGATGCTGCTGTGATGTCGCGGCTCCAGGAGTTTTTCATGTCGCCGACGCGATCTTTGAGCATGATCATGGTGGGCCTCGTGGCCTGGGGCGCGTTCCACGCGGTAGGAGCCTACCGCTTCAATCACAACATCTGGCGCCCCGTCATCGTGCTGGCCTGTAGCGCTACCTTTCTGGGGTTTTGGCTCGTGATGCTAGCGGCCCGTCAATCGCGGCTAAAGCGCCAGCGGCAACACTAACACCGCCGATGGTTGGGCAGCCGCGCCGCGAACTTGGTGATCCGCCACCCAGGAGACAATTCGCATGCACGAGCCGGCCAGTTCCACCACGATTGGCGACTACCTGATCCAGCGCCTCGTCGCACACGGGCTGGGTCACGTTTTCGGTATCCCCGGCGACTATGTGCTGGCCTTTTATTCCCAGATGTGTCGTAGCCCACTGCGCGTGATTGGCTGCACCCGCGAAGACAATGCCGGATTCGCCGCCGACGCCTACGCACGGATTCATGGACTGGGGGCGGTGTGTGTTACCTATGGCGTGGGAGGGCTGAGCCTGTGCAATTCCGTGGCCGGGGCCTATGCCGAGAAGTCGCCCGTGGTGGTCATCTCGGGAGCGCCGGGCCTGGCCGAGCGGGTGAACAACCCGCTCTTGCACCATCGGGTGCGCGATTTTCGCACGCAGCTCGAGGTGTTCGACAAGATCTGTGTGGCAGTAACCGATTTGTGCGAGCCGCAGAATGCTTTCCTGGAAATCGATCGAGTTCTCGCGGCCTGCGTGCGCTGGAAACGTCCGGTATACATCGAGTTGCCGCGCGACCTGGTGAAATATGTTCCCCAGGATCCGCGGCGTTTCAGCCCTGCCCCGCTGGTGAGCGACCCCGACGCACTGTCCGAGGCGGTGCACGAGGCGGCAGCGTGGATTAATTCCTGCCAACGGCCGGTCATCATCGCGGGTGTCGAGCTGCACCGCTTTGGCCTGCAAGATCCATTGCTCGAATTGGCCGAAGGCGCTGCTTTACCCCTGGTGACCACGATTCTCGGCAAGAGCGTGATCAGCGAGACACATCCGCTCTACGCCGGCCTGTACGAGGGGGCCATGGGCCGTGCCGAGGTGACCCAGTTTGTCGAGGAGAGCGACTGCGTCGTCATGCTTGGCGAAGCGATGACCGACATCAACATGGGCATCTACACCGCGCGGCTCGATCCGGGCCATTGCATTTTTGCCACCAGCGAACAGTTGCGTATCCGCCACCATCACTTTCACGACGTGTTATGGGGAGACTTTCTGCGCGGGCTGGCGGCGGCCCCATTGTCGCCCCCGCGCAGGTCGCCTCCGCCGTTGCGGCATTGGGGCGGAGAACCATGGCGGGCAGTCCCTGGCGCGGCGATCAGCATTGTCCGGCTCGTCGCACGGCTCAACGAACTGATCGACGAGCAAACCATCGTCGTGGCCGACATCGGCGATGCCTTGTTTGCGGCCAGCGAATTGGTAACCCGAGCCCGCACCGAGTTCCTTAGCCCTGCCTATTACACTTCGATGGGGTTCGCCGTACCCGCCGCGCTGGGCACCGGCATGGCCCGGCCCGAGCTGCGCACCGTGGCGATCGTGGGCGATGGCGCGTTTCAGATGACCGGGATGGAGATGTCGAACCTGGTCCGTCACGGTTGCGATACGGTGGTGATCGTGCTCGATAACAAAGGGTATGGCACCGAGCGGTTCTTGCACGCCGGCGCGTTCAACGACATCCACCCTTGGAACTATCACCGGCTGCCCGCCCTGTTCGGTGGCGGCCAGGGGTACGAAGTGCGCACCGAGGAAGAATTCGAGCAAGCGCTCGTGGCCGCTTGGAACGATCGCGGTGGCGTGAGCCTGTTGCAGGTTCACTTGGCCGAAGACGATGTCAGCCCCTCGCTACGACGGCTGGCAGAACGCTTGAGCCTGCGCGTCTGAGCCCGCTGAAATCACGTACCGAATTCCGGCCGCCGGGCTTCCAATTGCTGCTGCAGGCGCTGCACAATCGAACTGTGCATCTGGCTCACTCGGCTTTCGGAAAGATCGAGCGTGGCGCCGATCTCTTTCATGGTCAGTTCTTCATAGTAGTACAGGATGATAATCAGACGCTCGTTACGGTTCAGCCCCTTGGTCACCAGCCGCATCAGGTCGTTTTTTTGGATGCGGCGGGTGGGGTCTTCGCCCTTCTTGTCTTCCAGAATGTCGATCTCGCGAACGTCTTTGTAACTGTCGGTCTCGTACCACTTCTTGTTCAGACTGATCAGGTTGACGGCGCTGGCATCGAGCATCATTTTTTCCAGCTCGGCCACCGAAATCTGCATGTGCGCCGACAACTCGCCATCGCTGGGCTGGCGCCCCAGCCGGGTTTCCATGGTCTTCATGGCTTCATTCAGCTTGGAAGCTTTGGAACGCACCAACCGCGGTACCCAATCCATGGTACGCAGCTCGTCGAGCATGGCTCCACGAATCCGGGGCACGCAATAGGTCTCGAACTTGACACCCCGCGACAGGTCGAAGGCGTCAATCGCATCCATCAAACCGAAGACCCCGGCCGAAACCAGGTCGTCGAGTTCGACACCTTCCGGCAACCGGGCCCAAATCCGTTCGCCGTTGTATTTGACCAACGGCAAGTACTGTTCGACCAGCCGGTTTCGCAACTCCTGGCTCTCGGGATCGGCCTTGAAGGCGCGCCAGAGCAATGCGACGTCATCCTGGACTGTAGTGTTGTCCGGAGCGACCACGCTGGCCATGCAATCCTCCCTGATTCGGTCCCCAGGCGGCGCCGATCAACGTCCTAGTCGATCGATTCGGGCTCCAGGCCCAAGCGCGCCTTCCAGGGCTGCAAGTTGTAAGCCGGCCTATGCGCCGGACGATTGTTGTCGCTGTTTACCGCCGCCGGTGCGTCATCCGGCCACGGGTGGCGCGGTGGATACTGCCGGTTGCGTTCGTGTTTCTAGTTCGACTGCCAATTGGGTTCGTACCGAGTCCTCGATCAACCACCCTGCCAAGGTGCCCAGTAGCCAGCCGGCCACTGACCAAATTCCCAGAGCCATGATCGAAGCCGCCAGTACTCCGTCCGCGTCGCTGCCCCGCAGCACGCCACCTAGCAAGACCGTCATCCAGGCGGTCGATCCCAAGACTCCTGCAAAACTCCGGCCCACGACGTGCCTCGCGTTTTGGCCGGCAAACTCTCGCTACTTGCTCTAGTTTGACGGACCGAGGCGTGCCGATGCCGGGTCGTAGTATCGGCCCGAACGACCCTTGAGGTTGAACCATTTCGATCGTTTCCCAAACATCTTCTAAAACAATGGTCGCGGGGGCTGGTTGTCGGTCGCTGGTCCCCATGGTTCACGCGGCGGCAGGGCTGCTAGGCCAAGGCTGGCTTAACGGCTGCCCTTCCGGGGCCGTCCGCTGCACGCAAGCCACGCTGCTGGCCACTTGTTCCGCCAGGTCTTCCAATGCGCGGGCAATGGGGCGCTGGCGCGCGGCCAGCAGCAACGGGCGGCCGCAGGCACCCGCTTGGACCACGCTGGGGTCGCTGGGCAGCCAGGGCGTCGACTCGACCGAAAGTCCCAGGAACCGCCGGCACGCACGTGCCAATCGCGCGGCCAATTCCGCGGCGGTCGAAGTGTCTGGCGCCTGGTTTACGAGCACATGAATTCGTTGTGCCGCGTCGGGCCCTAAGAACACTTTGATCGTGGCATAGGTGTCCATTAGCCCCACCGGGTCGGGCGTGACCACGCACAGCAAATAGTCGGCTTCGATCCAGAATCGGCGCACCACCCGGTTCAGCCCCGCGCCGGCGTCGACCACCACCACATCGGCATGCGCACCCAATGCTTGCTGTTGAACCAGCATTCGTTGCTGCGCGTTGGCCGAGCAGGCGGCCCGCGCACGACGCGACCAAGGTCCCGCCAGCACCTGCAC
>CAYSXM010000010.1:0-18538 GCA_964434905.1 uncultured Pirellulales bacterium
GCTCCCGCCCCGGCGCCCCCTACACCCCCCGCCCCAAACCAAGCCAACCACCAAATAAAACCCGCAAAAGCTGACGTGCACCCTATGCCGCGTGAACCAGGAATTTTTCCTGCCAGAACACGCCTTGCGACCGCTCCATCGGCGGAAGTACGATTGAGGCAGTCGATGACCTGTGCGCGTCGACAGCCTGGGCCACCGACGTCTCTGGTTGTCGCCAACCCATAGCACTGGGAAAATGTCCATGCATCGCTACGCCTGCGACCTGTGCGGCCAAGACCTGGCAGCCGACGCGCCACGCTACGAGGTGCGCGTCGAGTTGCAACACGTGTTCGATCCGATGGTCGAAGACGAACCTTCGGACGATCGAGACTACCTGGAAGAAATCCACGAGATCTTGCAGCAGGCTGCCGACGAACCCCTGATGGAACCGGTCGAACGCGAAATGCAGTTCGATCTCTGTCCAGGGTGCGCCGAGCGCTTCGCAAAGAACCCGTTGGGGCGCAAGTTGTCGAAACAGTTCAACTTCAGCAAGAACTGAACTGCCGGCTGCCGCCGCGCGGCTGGCCAGCGTTGCCGCCAATATGCCACGTCGCCCCTTTACTCGACCTCGCTACCCATGGTGGGTCGTGCTGGGCGTGGCGGTGCTGGTCATTTGGCTCCGCTCTCGCGAACCCGTGCGCGGTCCGGCCGGTGACCGAAATAACCTGCCTCGGCCCGGCACGCGCTCGGAACGAAACGAGCACGGCGTGCCTCGCGGTGGCGAACAGGCAGGCGGCGCGCCCGCACAAAACGCTCCCGAAGCACCTGGCCAGCGCTGGCCCGACGACGCATTGGCCGAGGGCCAGCACCAGGTCGACCGCGTGGTCGACGGCGACACGCTGCTATTGCGCACCGGCCAGCGCGTGCGCCTGCTCGGCGTCAACTCACCCGAGACCGTCAAGCCCGACAGCCCCGTCGAGCCCTGGGGCCCCGAGGCGTCGCAATTCACCAAACGTTTCGTGGCCGCCGGCCAGGTGCGGCTCACCTTCGATCGCGAACGTCTCGACGATTACGGCCGATACCTGGCCTATGTGTGGGTCGACCAGCGGCTGCTCAACGAAGAGCTGATCCGCCAGGGCTTGGGGCGTGCCACGCTACGGCACCCTTATTCCGAAGCCATGAAACGCCGCTTCCGCCGCGCCCAGGACGAGGCCCGGCAGGCTGGTCGCGGTCTCTGGTCCATGGCCGACGCACCGCGCTAAACGCCCAGGTGCCAGGTGCCACTGGCTCTTCCGATGCTCTGGGGTCAGGTGCGAGTATTGTTCTTAGCCCCCCGTCAATGACGGGGGTTTGTGTTGGCGGTTGGCGTTGGTGTTGAGCATGGTCGGGGTGCTTTCTGGGGTGGGGCGTGGCGGCGGACCGGAGCATCCGGACTCCGGCTTCAGTAGAGGCGGTCAGCAACGCAGCGGTTGCCGGACATGGGCGTGCATCACGAGCAGCGCGTCGACGCTCGGCCGGTAGGTTAGCAGGCGATAGACGAGTCGCCGCGCGTGCAGTGTCTGGTGGGCGAATGGGACGACGTAACGGCCGATGACTTGTACGCCTTGTTTGCAGGGGGCCAGGTCGAGCACGACCAAATCGCGGTGGTGGAAACGGGACTCGCAGCCGCTGTACAGGAGCAAAATATCGAGCGGTTGGGCCAGTTCCTGGCCGCCTGGGACGAGTCACACGACGAGGGCGCGCGGTCGCTAGGCGCGCACGAGTGTTGGAAATGGTACCTGGGTCGCCGGCTGCTGGCACACTTCAACCCGCTGGATCTCCAGAGCCCAGCGGCGGACGATGCGGACGAGTGAAAACGCTGCCTCGCTTGACCATGCCGGGCCGGCTATCCCTGGGGGTCTGGAAACCCCTGCGTGAATTGTCCTCCGCTGGGGGCCGTGCTACCCCTGCAGCCGGTCACTCCAGTTCCACGAGAGGCAGGCACACGGTACTCAACCACTCGTGCCTACGGCACCCCGACAACAAATTGTCAGGGCCACCCTGTGACCTACTGCCCGTCGCGAGCCGTTTGGTCCATCTTACGCGGCCCCAGAAACTGTCCGACGATTGGCATCCGCCTTAACGACCGAGCGAGTACGGTGAGCCAGTGGACTGAACTTGGTCTTTCAATTGCTGGTTGTCTGTTCATCTGCGAATAAACGAACTTTGCAACTAGGTGATAATCCAACGGTGAAGTCGAGTTTCTGCACTTGAACTCATTCGCCGCCAGTCGGAGCGATTCATTCGCCATGATTATCTTACGAATCTTCTCTATTTCGTCGGAGCATTTCTCCCTCGTCACACCCTTCCAGTTTCCTGGGGCGAACTTGCCATTTGGCCCCCGCAGGGGTTGGTGTTCCAGCCAAAACAAATACTCGGCGAAATCCGAAGCGGCCCAATTGTCGGGGATAGCGTCGTCGATTAGCCGAGACGCTTCTATCTTGGTTAACTGGGGGTCGTAAACTACACATAGGATATTCAAGTATGCAATTTGCTTCGGAGTGGCCGGCGCCGTTTCCTTCGCTTCAAGGATCAATTCGGTAGCGCGGCGTCGTGTGAGGTTTGACGGCGGACTGACTCCAAGCGTGTCGAGGTACGTACGCTGTCTTTCCGTAGCAGGCAGTTCAGAGGTGCTCTTTTTTTCTGTCACAATGGCGCCATCTTACTTACTGGTCAGTCGGAATGCGTGCGTCTACGATTCTATCCATTATTTATTCGTAAAGCACAGGAGCGTTACCGTTTACAATGCACGCGTGGACACCAACCGGGTAACACCATCAACAATTTTGTCGGTGTTGCGACGCAACAGGAGGCTCACGATTTGCGCAGAACCTACCGGCTCAGGTGGCGACCAACGTCGCCAAACCGAAATGTCAGGTACCGGGTGCCTGACTACACATCGGTGCCATCCGCGATGGCAGCGGGTCACCTGCCAGGATCGTGAGCCGGGATTATTCATGAACTTCGTAGCGAGGAGTCGCAGGTGTTGTGGCTGCCAGGAAAACCGCGATCGGCCCGCGCAGCGTATTGGTGAATACGTGAGTCAGGGGCGATTGCGGTTTGACACAGCAGACGCGACACCTTCGGCTTCGCGGCAGAAGGCTCATGCACAATTCGGGCAGAAACCTACTGCACCGGCGACCCTGCCTCCTCTGGCGTGGGTCCCTGCACTGGTGCCCGCTGGTTGAGCAAGAAACCGACCAGGTGCAAGAACTCTTCTTCGCCCACCTGATCGAGCACATTGGCCGGCATCGGCGACAACGGTGTCACGGTTCGCGAGGCAATTTCCGCGCTCGGCACGCGCACCTCCTTGCCTTGGGCATCGGCCAGCACCAGCACATCGCCCTCTTCTCGCAATGCCAGGCCCGACAGCACCCGCCCGTCGGTTGCTTCGATCAGCGTGGTACGAAAGGCCTGATCGACGTTGCGGTTGGGGTTGAGTACGTCCTCGAGCACGCGCTCTAAGCCGCGCACGCCGATGCCGTCCAGTTCGGGCCCGATCTTCTGCCCCTCGCCCCGCAGTCGATGGCAAGCAAGACACGTCTTACGAAACGCCGCCTCGCCCCGCGCCAGGTCGGGCGTCAACTTGGCGAACTGCTCGCGTCGCGCATCGACCGCCTGTTTCAGGCGTTCATCGCCCGGTGGCAAGTGGGCCACTAGTTCGGCCACGCGCTCGCGCAAATTGTCGACCTTCCGACCATTGAGCCGTAGATTCACGCTCCATTCCTGCAGCAATCCTGGCGCAGCCTTTCCGGCGCCCACAGCCGACAATAGCGCCTCGGTTCCTTCGTTCGAGTTGGCCAACCCCTCGGCCACCACCACGGCCACCCGGTCGGGCGCGCCCGCCAGCGCGGCGGTCAGCGCCTCGCGCGCGGCCGGTTGCCCCACGTTGGCCAGTTCGCGTGCCGCGTGCTGCCGCAGCTCAGGTGGTTCACCGCCGTCGCTCAGCACCTGGGCCAAGGGCTCGACGCTGGCCGGCCCATCGACTGCCGCGCAGGCACTGAGCGCGCCAGGTCGCAATCCGGCAAACCGCTGGCGCTCTAGCCCCCACCGCACCAACGCGGCATGCACCCCGCGCAAGCGCAGATCGCGCGCCAGGTCGATGCCGTTTCGCACCACCTGTTCCTCGTCGGATGCCAGTAACTGCGTTGCCAACCGTTGCGCCCAGTCGATAAACTCACCCGGTAACTCGGCCCCCCGCTCTTGCGCAGCCTGGTGCAGCGCGCGCAAGGTGGCGATCTGCTCGCCCGGCGGCGCCGCTTCGAGCGTGCGCGCCCAAGTCTGCAGTTCGGCCAGCCGGCCGGCTTCGAGATAGCGGGCTGCGTGATGCACGAATCGCCCCAACTGCCCACGGTCGAGCGCCGGGCTCGCCAAATGCGCCATCAAGAACTCGGCCGCCGCTGGCGTGGCGGCGCCACAACTGACGTCGGCCAGCCGCTGTGCTTGAGGGGTCTGGGTGGCTAATCCTTGCGCCGTTTCGTACACGCCCGGCCACAGCAACTGGTCGCGCAGCGCCATCCGCACGGCATGAATCAGGTGCGTGTCGATCGCGTCGGTCTGGGCCCACACCGTCAACAGCGGTGCCACGTTGTCGGCCGCCGGATGCCGGGCCAGCGCTTCCACCGCCACGCGCCGCACCAAGGCATCTTCGTCGGCCAGCCGCGCGCGCACCACCTCGAAATCGCCCGTCGCGGTGCTCTCCCACTCGGCCCGCTGCCCCAGGCAGCGCACGGCATGCACGCGCAGCGGCTGTTGCTCGTCGGTGGTCAACGCGCGGAGCGCGGCCAGCTCGAGCCCCGCCAGCCGTTCCAGGGCCCACATCGCATGCACGCGCTGCCAAGGCGACCGGCCCCGATCGGCCAGCACGGCCGCCAGTATCGGCACCGCCTGGGAACCAATCCGGTCGACCAGCTCGTGGGTGGCCAGCGTGCGCAGCTCCAGGTTCTCGTCCGCCAAGGTCGCCACCAGTTGCTCTGCCGTGCTGGTGGTCAGGTCGGGCCAGTGGACCGGCCGCGCCCCTTCACCGCGATACACTATCCGCCACAACCGGCCTTTCTCGCGGTCGCGCCGCGGGTGCGTCAGCGGCACCTCGTAGTGGCCAATCACCGCGTTGTAGAAATCGGCCACGTACAGCGCGCCGTCTGGCCCCAGCCGCACATCGACCGGGCGGAACCACGGGTCGTCACAACTTAAAAAGTCGGGTAGCTCGATCGCCGCCGCACCCGACCCGCGCGGCTCGAGACGATCGTGGTTGATGCGCCCCGTCACCGGGTTGCCCACGAAGATCGTCTCGCGATACTCGGCAGGGAACCGGTCGTCGGCGTAATAGGCTACCCCCGCGATGCCCGTCGAACCGTGCAAGTGCGACAATAGCGTGGGGCCAAACCCCAGGCCGTCGTCGGGCTTGCCGAAGCTGGGGTACCACGCCCCGCGCAGCAGCAGATAGATCGGCAGCGTGTGGCAATCGGACGAATAGAGATTGCCCAGCGGATCGAAACTCAACCCAAACGGGTTCACCTGGCCGTGCGTGAAGTATTCGATCCGCGAACCATCGAGCTGGAATCGATAGGTGTTGCCCGAGTTCATCGTCACCGCCTGGCCATCGGTTCCGGCCACCGTCGAGGTGTTGGTAAACCCGTGGCAGGCCAGCACCCAGCCATCGAGCCCGCGACGAAACGAACTGCACATGCCGTGGGTATCTTGGAAGCCAAACGGTCCGAACAGCGGTTGCCGCTGCTCCAACAGGCCGTCGGCGTCGCCATCGCGCCAGCGATCGATGCCGGGAATGGAGTACACCACCGCGCCATCGCCCACGGGCAACACGCCGATCGGAATGTTCAGCCCCGTCACCACCGCTTCGCTGCGCCCGGCTCGGCCGTCAGCGCCCCACTCGGAAAACACTCGCACCGTGTCGCGGTGCGGAGCTTTCTCAGCCGCCGCATAGGGGTACTCGAGCGATTGCGTGACCCACAGCCGGCCCTGTGCATCGAACGCCAGATTGATTGGTTTTGCAATCTCCGGCTCCGAGGCGATCAGTTGGATTTCAAAACCCGGCGGCAGATGGAACATGCGAGCTTGCTCCGTGGCCGGCAGCGGGTCGGTTTGGGCCACCAGCGCGGCATAGGGGTCGACTTCGTCGGCCCGCGCTGGGCGCGCGCCTGGTTGGCCGCCGCCGAGTGCCAGACCGACCCACGCGCCACCCAGCGCCAGCGTTCGCAGCACAACAGCACGCCGGGACGCACACCGCGCGGCCGCCGGAACATGGCTGGCTCCTTGGTGCGGCCTGAATGTGCGATTCACCATGGCACCCATCGTGTTAGATTCCCGCGTGGACAAATTCTGGGCGATTCCCGGTCGTGTACCGGCCCCCTACCCAGCCCCAAACTATGCACGACCGGGTGGCCAATTGCTAGCCGATCTGAGCTGGGCGATCTCCCACGGGGCAGGAGAACTGCAAAGTCGGGGTCTGGCCCCTTTTTCGGTCAAATCGCACTGCATTCAACCAACATCCGCCTGCCGAAAACAGGTTCCTGACCCCCTCGTATTTGACTTGGCAGTTCCTCTGTCCCACCAATGCGGTTCATGGCATGGCGGCCACTCGCGCGCCTACAATACGCCGCGGCGGTCAATGGCGCGATACGACACGCCCTGGAGGTAACAGATCATGCGACGCTGGCTGTTCCCGGTTTTGGCGTGGGTTCTCTGTTCCACAGCAGGTGTCGCGCTGGCTACGCCTGCCGAGCCGACCACCGAAGTGATCGGCGTGGTGGTCGACGCGGCGGGGCAGGCCGTGCACGCCGCGGAGGTGAGCGCGCCCTACATCGAAAGCTTGGGCACCGTGGCCACCGATGCCGTGGGCAAATTTTACTTCACGATCCCTGCGCTGCAGGTGCCGGGCTTGACGTTGCTAGCGACCCATAGCATGCAAGTCGGTGTGCTCCGCGTCGGCTGGCAGCATCGACCGGGCCAGCCGCTCGAAGCGCAAAGAATCCAACTTCAACCCACCACATCGGTACGTGTAAGCGTTGCCGATCGCGCCGGGCAAGCGCTGGCTGGCGCGCGCGTCGGCGCGATCGTCGATCACCTCGAGATGCCGCGAGCTCAGAGCGACGCCATGGGCACGGCCACACTGCTGGTTCCCGCCGGCTTGCCATTGCAAGCCGTGTACGCGTATCAACCTGGCGTGGGGTTCGACTACTGCTGTTTTGATTCGGAAGAGTCGCTCGGCCCAGCGCCTGCCGGACCCCTGGAAGAAACAATTGCCTTGCGTCTGGCGTCAACTCGCAAGGTTCAAATTCTGGCCCGCGATGTTTCCGGACAACCGGTGGCCGGAGTCAACTATTTTGTCTGGCTGCTTCGAAAACCAGGCTCGGCCGACTGGTTTAATGTGAGCACCGCGCGGGATCTATTCCGGGTCACCACCGACGCCGAGGGAATCGCCCGGTTCGACCACTTGCCAGTTTGGAACGAGTTCCCGCTAACGTTCCGTCACACCGATCCGCGCTTCGCCAGCAACCGGGTAAACTGCGAAGTCGATCCGGCTGGAGATCGTCAGATCGAAACCACGTTGCTGCCAGTGGTGCCTCTGGCCGGGCAAGTGGTCTTGGCCGATGGCTCACCCGCGGCAGGCATTCTAGTGCGCGTCGACGGGACTGGTCCGGGGGGCAGCGCATTGCAAAGAGCAATTCTTTCCCAGGCCGATGGCCGCTTTTCCCTCGATGTGGATCCCTATCTTGTCTACGCGGTGAGCATCGACGACCTCGTCTGGAGCGCGCCGGTGGTCGACGGGTTCGCGGTCGATCCCCAGCGGCCAACGCCCAACCTTCGGGTCGTTCTACAACCGGCGACCAAGGTCCACGGCCGCCTGATGGTCGGCCCCGAGCAACGACCACTGGCCAATCAAGTCTTGAACCTGCTTCGCGCAGGACGTTCCGCCCGCGTCGTGCTCCCCCCACCCGATGGCGCGGTTCATCGACTCTCGGCCAGTGTCTCGCGCCAAACGACAACCGACGCCGAGGGACGCTATGCGTTTCACGTCGGCCCGGGCAATTATAAGCTGATAGGCGTATCGCAGATCAAACCGCAACCGGTGCGCGTGACCGACCAAACCGAAGTGGTGCTTGATCTCCTGACCCCTCGCCTGGAAACCGGTCCGCTGGCCGGTACCGTTGTCGATGCCCGCACAGGGCAGCCCGTCGCGATGGCGACGATCGAGGTCGCCTATGATGACACTCCGTCGTGGAAGCCATGGCATTCTGATGACCAGGGGCATTTTCAAATCGAACGACGACTGCACCCCGCCGTGCTGGTGGCGCGCAGCGCCGACGGTCTGCTGGCAGGCATGGTCGAGCTTGGCCCCGACGATGCCCAGGCCGCGATCCAACTTCAGCCGCTGTGCGAGGCCACTGGACAACTCTGGGACGAGGCCAGTGACTTACCGCTTTTGAACCAGGAAATGAGAGCCGGGGTCCGAATGTCGCTGGGTGGGGCCAACCCAGCATTTTACGAGGCCTTTACCCAACAGCAAACTACCGACGGACAAGGCAGTTTCCGCTTCACGGCGCTCGTGGCGGGGGCCCGCTACCACTTGACCATCCGCCTAGACGGCGGCGGCTTAGCCACGGTGGGCGAGGTGACCTGCGACGAGCCAGGCCCTCGGAAATTGGGCACGCTCTTGGTCCCGCGACCGTACCGATTGCCGACCGACGCTGAAGAAACGGCCCAGGCCCTGGCAGGCGACCCTGGGAAAAAACTCAACGCCGCGCGCAAGGCCGCCGCGGAATATCGCCAGCAGGTGGCCGTCGTGTTTGTCGATCCTCTGGCCATTTCCACGCAGGATTGGTTCAAGCTTTGGAATCACAACGACAACTTGCGCGATGTGATCCATGACTACCAGTTGGTGGTAGTCGATGGAACCGCGCTCGCGGGTCGGCAGTTGGCCGAGGAGTTGACCGTGCGCTGCGCGGCGACAGAGCAATTTCCCCAAATCGTGGCGTGCCATGCCGACGGCAGCCTGTTGGGCAGCGCCACGCGCGTCGAGTTGTCTCGCGACAATGCTATCGACCGTCGCCAACTGGAAACCTGGTTGCGCCGGCACGCGCTTCCCCGGCTCGATGGCCAGAAGTTGCTGGCCGAGGCCCTGGCCGAAGCCCAACGTTCCAATCGCCGTGTGCTGGTGCAGGAAACGGCCGTCTGGTGCGGACCCTGCCACCGGTTAGAGCATTTTCTAGAGCAGCGCCGGTCGCTCTGGGAAGGTGACTACATCTGGTTGCGCCTCGACCAGCGCTGGAGTCACGTGCCAGGGATCGTCAAAGCCTGGAAACCGCAGGAACTACACGGAATTCCCTGGCTGGCGATTCTCGATGCCCAGGGACAGTTGCTGGCTACCTCGACCGATACGAACGGCGCGAACTTCAGTATTCCCACCACGGCCGAGGAGCGCGATCAATTGGTGGACATGATTCGCCGCACGGCGCAGCGCCTCTCCGCGGCTGACCTGGCAACGCTGCGCCGCGACTTGCAATCCTTGCTGCCCAGCGCAGGAAGCGCGTCGCCATAGCAGCCCGTCGAATTCCTTAACGGGCTACGGACCGCCTTCGCCGCGTGAAGTAAGTGAATGTCGGAAAATACAGTAGGTGTGCCAAAGGTCTCAAATCCAACGTCGAACCGCTTCCGCCGTATCGGTCGGTTTCGTGTTGAAGCAGATTTTGGAGCCTGGAGCGTGTTCATGAACGACGTTAATCAGTTTCTCGAAGAGAATGAAGTTGCTGGCAATTGTCCTGACGCCAGCACCAATCAGAACACAGTCGAATCGCTTCTGTTTGAGTCGGGCGGAGACAACGTCTCCCGCGGTCTGGCCAAAGTCTGTGACGCAAAGATGTGCGTCGTAGCCCAGAGCGTTCAGGTTTGCTAGGTCCGCGTTCAACGCCGCCATCACTTTGGCCGCGGTCAGACCAGGAAACGCTGCGTAATTGGAATCGGTGAAATCGATGAGCGACGGCTCCAAGCCGACTATCAGTACAGACTTGCCGTCAGAATCGTTGGAGCTTGTCGGCATGGACTGAGGTGTGTTGTTCATGTCTTAAGATATTCTCTGTTGAACTGGGTAAATCGTCGCGCGCAGAAACGCCGAACGATGTGAGTTTAGCAGCGAATCTCGTTATCGAGCATCTCAGCCCGGATTATTCATGAACTTCGTCGCGAGGAATCGAAGGTGTTGTGGCTGGCAGGAAGAGCGCGATCGGCCCGCACGGCGTATTGGTGAATTCGTGAGTCAGGGGCAATTTCGGTTTGACGCGGCAGACGCGGCACGTTCGATGCCGCGACAGAAGGCTTGCGAAATGTTCGCGCTATCAGGTGCCTTCTGGTGGGCCCCACAGGCTTGGCCTCGTGCGATTACAAGGGAAAACTCGGACGCAAGCAGCGTTGTAGTCCAGGTGCGTGCGTGCCAGACAATTCGCCGCGAGTACGTGGCACTCGGCACGCAGGGGTCGGTCTCGTCAGGACAAGTTTTCGTCAGGCAACGGCCTGGCCGGCAAAACTACGAGAACGCGACAGGGCCACGCTGCTGGGTGAAGCAGGAGCAAATTTCCGGGCCGCCCACGGTTTTCACTGGCGAAGCCTTGCTGCGTGTGTTCACAGGCCGTGAAACGAATACAATGAGGTTCAACGGCGGTAGACGGCAGCAATTTGATCCATCGGACCCCACATGAGCGGACTCGACCGCTCTCCGTCCACCACGTTTCAAGCTAGGAGAGTTCCGTGTTGCGAATCGTGGCCACGCTGGTTGTGCTGGCATGGTGCGGCCTGGCCGCCTCTGCCGCGGAGAACCGCAAACCGAATGTGATCGTGTTCCTCAGCGACGATGTCGGCTGGGGTGAATACGGTTTTCAGGGCAACCAGCAAATTCCCACTCCGCACATCGACTCGATTGCCAGCGGCGGTGTGCGGTTCACACAAGGCTATGTGTCGGGTCCGTATTGCAGCCCCACGCGCGCGGGTCTTATGACGGGCCGGTACCAAACTCGCTTTGGCCACGAGTTCAACAGCGTGGCCGCCGTGTCGGGTCTGGCGCTGACCGAAGCCACGATTGCCGATCGCCTGAAGTCGCTGGGCTATGCCACCATGGCCGTCGGCAAGTGGCACCTGGGTGAGAAGCCGCCGTATCGTCCTTGGAATCGCGGCTTCGACGAATTTTACGGCACGCTGGCGAACACGCCGTTCTTCCAACCCACCAAGTTCATCGATTCCCGCGTTTCGCACGAGGTACAGCCGGTAACCGACGATACGTTCTACACCACCGACAAGTACGCCGAGCGGGCCGTCGAGTTCATTGCCGCGCATCCCAACGACCCTTGGTTTCTTTACCTGCCCTTCAACGCGCAGCACGCGCCGCTTCAGGCGACGCAGAAGTATCTTGCTCGTTTTGCGAACATCGCCGACGAACCGCGGCGGATATTCGCGGCCATGATGTCGGCCATGGACGATGCCGTGGGACAAGTGCTCGAAAAGGTCCGCGAAAGCGGGCAGGAAGAAAACACCATCGTCTTTTTTCTGGCAGACAATGGCGGACCGACGAAACAGACCACCTCGAGCAATGGCCCCCTGCGGGGCTTCAAATCCACAACCTGGGAAGGGGGAGTGCGTGTGCCGTTCACGGCAAAATGGCCCGGGCACATCCCGGCCAGAAGCACCTATGATCAACCGATCATTCAACTCGACATTCTGCCGACCGTTGTCGCGGCTGCTGGCGGCACGGTCGACCCCGGTTGGAAACTCGATGGCGTGAATCTGCTGCCTTACCTCAACGGCGAGAACCCAGCCCGACCGCACGAGACGCTGTACTGGCGTTTTGGCGAACAATGGGCCATCCGCCACGGCGACTGGAAGCTATTGGTCGGTCGCGACGGCGGCAAACTGCCCGAGTTGTACCACCTGACCCGCGACATCGGCGAATCGAAAAACGTGGCCGCCACGGAGGCCGCCACACGGGATGAATTGCTAGCGCGGTGGCAAGCCTGGAACGCCGAACAAGCGCCCCCCAGTTCGCCACCGGAACGGCGCCGCCCACGGCGTGCGGCCAGCAACGCCAATCCCGGCGGCTGATCCCGCAGGTCGATCATCTGGGATCAATCGACGGGATAGCCATAGCGCGCGAAAATGGGCGCCCAGCGGCGGCCGATTTCTCCGCGCAACTCGGCCGATAGTTCGTAGCGATTGGTCTGATAGTTTTCGTTCGCGGCCAGATAGCGCTCGACGGCCGGCAGAGCCTGCTCGAAACTGCCCAGCGAGAGCCGGTCGTAAAGCGTCTGTAATTGCCCACGCGGGTCGGCTACCAAATCCTCGTAACGCAGTTCGACCAGCGCGCCGGCAGGAATTCGTTCGCGATCGGCCTCGTAGCGCTGGAACATCCGCAGGTACGTCCCAAAGACATAGTCCTCCAACCCTTGGAACGTCGGTACCTGCAAGCCGTGCAGCGTATACAAAGAGCGCCACAGGTGCACGGTCGACAAGAACACCTTGTAAGGGTTGCGCACGATGTGCACGAACTGAGCCTGGGGAAACATCTCCAACAGCACCCGCACCCGGGCTGTGTGTGGTGGGCTTTTCAGCACAATGCGCCGCGCGTCGCGATAATTGATGAACCGCAGAAACCGCACGAAGCCTTGTTTCCAGGCAGCCATTTCCGATGGCGAGAGATTGACCAGATCCAGATAGCGATCATCTTGCGGTGGGTGGTTCGGAAAGGCCACCGTCAGGTAGGGCGACCGCATGCCCATATTGCAGAACGCAAACTCCTCTTCTTGTGGGCCATCGAACGAAAGCCGCATGTTGTCCATGGGCCGCTGCGAGGGGACTACAAACCCCAACCAGCGCGTGAAAAATCCCTCGGTCAACAGAAAGTGATTTGGGCTCAAGCACTGATACGTGGTCGGGTAGGTGAAGCGCGCGTCTTGCGTCAGCAGCTCGTGCAACAACGTCGTGCCATTCCGCCAATGGCCCAGAATGAACAACGGAGCCTCGCGCATTTCCGCAGATGCCACACGCCGGTCGTAAACCAGCGATTGCAGGCCCCCCAGCAGGCTGTTGCACGGGCTGTACAGCAAGTGGCTCAGAAGCACGTGCCAGCGCGAGGGGCTGACCGCAAAGTGGTTGCGGGCCATCAGGCCGTACCAAGCCCGGGCGTTGGCCCCGAGCCAGAAGCGGGGCGCGAAAAAAGGCTGCGCGCGTGGCGCAGGTGTCTCGACCTTCGGCCGAGGAGCTGTCGTTCGTTCGGCGAACGCCGTGCCGGTGGCCAACGCTCTTTCGCGGCGGCGAGTACTCGTTTTCATGCGCGATCGGGCAGGTCCTGGTCCTGCCCCCCCGGAGTCGTTTCCTTGAACATAACGCCGTCCGCGCGGCTCGCAAAAGGGAGAATCGGGCCAATGGCCCGGTTTTTGTACCTGTTTTGGCGATCCCCCCCGAAGATTCCAGCAAAACCGGCCAGAGTGTCGGCATCTGCGTGGCCGATCTGGTCGGGGGAGAACCGGTTGGCCCTAGCGTCGTACCGACGCCGGCGGCGGTTCTAGCGGCAGGTCCGGCCGCAGGGCCAGGCGGTTCGAGGCTGCCTCGAAACTTCGTCCCAGTTGGGCTGCCGACTGCCGACCCACCAGCCGATCCAGAATCGTTCCCTGGGGGCTTAGAAACAAGACCGTTGGCAGCGAGACTATTCCCAGCCGACGGCACGCCTCGGGTTCGCAATCGGCATCTACCTCGATGCATATATAAGCACTGGCACTTTGTGCCACGCGCGCATCGCTCCACGCGTTATGTAACATCGCCTGACCGTGGTCGCACCACGGCGCGCTAATGAACACGACCGCCGGCCTGCCAGTTCGTCTGGCTTCTGCTTGTCCCACCTCCAAACCACGTACAAACCGCAGCGCAAGAACGGGCGAAGCGTTACCAGAATCCGCCGGGGGTGGTTCTTCGTTCCAACTCCATGCGGCTGCGCACGCACAAGCAAACACTGCGCACAGCAGCGTGCGATGGGAGCGGCCAGTGGTCAACAGTCGTGGTAGCACAGCGAGACGCTCGGCTCATGGCAGGCGGCACCGCGCAATTCACGAAGGCACCGAACCCTCGGGCCACGCGGTCGCCACGGTGTCCCCCGTATCGGATGGACCCTAGTTACCACTTGAGGCGATTCGTGGTCCTGAATCTCGCCCGCGATACCAGCCGCGAAGAATCCGGCCGGCAGCAGCTTGCTGGCCAACATTCCGACGTGTGCGTCTAGCAGTCCGCCGAATTCTTCAACGGGCCGGTAGCCTGACTCTGGGCCGATTAGGCACTTCCGCTGGGGCGGGAAATCAGCGCAAACCGTGTACGCCGGAAACCGGTCTCGACATATCAGTGCGGCCCGCTGTTCCAGACCCGGCACGGTTGTTTGGCTGCCGGCCGCGGTTTCCTAGCGCGGCCAGAGACCGCTCGAGACACCGGGAACGAGCGACAGTGCTATTGACTAAGTCGTTTATGAAATTGCACTTACGATGCGGTGCGTAGCTGGCAAACCGCTCTGGACAGCGATTGCGGCGATCGAGTACTGTCCCCGCCCTCATCGCCGGTTTTTCACCAACCGGGCACTGGCTGTTCGATGGCCAAGCGCCCGCTCGTCGTTCGCATTACACGTTTACCTTCGTTGACTCAGGGAGTAGCGGATGGCCTCAGGGTCGACCGCTCGCGGTTCAGGACTCGCGCTGGCAGCGCGCGCGCAGGATTTGATCCTGCCCGTGGGCATTATTGCCAGCGTGTTGGTCATTTTGGTCCCGCTACCTGCGGCGCTCATGGACCTGCTGCTGGCCGCCAACATCACGGTGGCGGTGCTGGTGCTATTGACCACGATTTATGTGCGGACGCCGCTGGAGTTCAGCGTATTTCCTTCGCTGCTGTTGGCCACCACGCTGGCCCGACTGGTGTTGAACGTGGCGACCACGCGTTTGATTTTGACGCACGCCGGCACCAGCGGTGGCATGGCGGCGGGGGGGGTGATCCGCGCGTTTGGCGAGTTCGTGGCTGGCGATCAACTGGTGGTTGGCGTGGTGATCTTTGTGATCATCGTGGTGATCCAGTTCTTGGTCATCACCAAGGGAGCCACGCGTATCAGCGAAGTGGCCGCGCGGTTTGCCTTGGACGGCATGCCAGGCCGGCAGATGGCCATTGATGCCGACCTGAACGCGGGGCTGATCGACGAGCGCGAGGCGCAGCGCCGCCGCGGCGAGATCACCCGCCAGGCAGATTTCTTTGGAGCCATGGACGGTGCCAGCAAGTTCGTGCGGGGCGACGCCATTGCGGGTATTCTGATTACCGCGATCAACGCCGTGGGCGGTTTGTTGATCGGCATGCTGCAAGATGGCATGTCGCTAGCGGAAGCTTCCGAGCTGTTCACGAAGCTGACCATCGGCGACGGCCTGGTCAGCCAGGTACCGGCGTTTCTGATCTCGTTGGCCGCCGGCTTGCTGGTCACGCGCAGCAGCAGCGAGGTGAACCTGCCTCACGAATTCGTGCGGCAAATCTTCTCTCGGCCCGAGGCATTGGTGATTACCGGTGCGTTTGTGGGCATTTTGATATTCACCGAGTTGCCGCGGGTGCCGTTGGCCGGAATTGGCATGAGCTGCATTGGGTTGTCGGTCATGCTCTCGCGACGCGAGCGAGAGACGCGGGCCGCATCCGCCGCCGAACAGGTCAAGGCCCAGATTCCCAAACCGACCGAGGAACGGATCGAAGACTATCTGGCGATCGATCCGATGGAGGTGGAGATTGGCGTGGGGCTGATCCGGCTGGCCGATCCCAAGCGCGGCGGCGACCTGTTGGAACGCATCCAGCGGGTCCGTCAGAACGTCGCGGCCGAGCTAGGCATAATCCTGCCCAAGGTGCGCATTCGCGATAATATGCGGTTGGAACAATCGCAGTATCGCTTGAAGATTTCCGACACACCCGTGGCCGACGGGATGTTGCTGCCCCAGCAGTTGCTGGCGATCGAGTCGGGGCTGACGTCGCGCAAGATGCACGGCGCGCCGACCAAGGACCCGGCCTTTGGCACTCCGGCCGTGTGGATCGATCAGCGCGAGCGCGAACAAGCCGAACTGCTGGGCTACACGGTGGTGGAGCCTGCCGGGGTGTTGGCCACGCATCTCACCGCCACGGTGCGCAAACATGCCGACGAACTATTGACCCGCGACGCCACGAAGCACCTGGTCGACGAACTGAAGAAAACGTCGCCCGCCGTGGTCGATGAGCTGATTCCAGGCCAGATGAAGCTGGCCGAAGTCCAACAGATTTTGCAGATGCTGCTGCGCGAGGGCGTGTCGGTGCGGAACCTGGGTCCGATCTTGGAAACGCTGGGCGACCATGCCGCGCGCACCAAGGATCCGGTGCTGCTGACAGAGTTCGTGCGCCATCGCCTGGCACGCTCGATCTGTGCGCGCTTGCGCGACAAACAGAATGTGTTGCACGTGGTGACACTCGACCCGGCCATGGAAGACCGGTTGCGGGCTGGTATCGAGCACACCGACAAGGGCCTGTTCTTGCGGATGTCGCCGACCGCGGCCGAAAAAACCTGCCAGGTGCTGTCTCAGGAGCTTCAAAAGTTGACCATTGGCCAGCATCCCCAGGTGTTGCTCGTGAGCCCTCAGGTCCGGGCCGGCTTGCGGCAACTGACCGCGGCACAACTGCCCCATGCGGCGGTACTGAGCTACAACGAAATTACCCGTGATACACAAATTGAATCGGTCGGCATGGCCAGCGACGCGGCGCTGGCAGGTGTCGCGTAGTGCGGTGACGACCCCCGGTGTGGACAAATCGCCCGCGTGCAGATCATGACGACGTCGCTCCGGTAATCAAGGAACCAGGTAACAAGGCGGTCGCAGTTTTGTAGGTCAGGCCTCGGCCTGACGAGACCTACTCTGGGTGCCACTGGTTTTTCCAGAGCGCTGGGGTCGGGTGCAGAAGGCTGATGAAACATTCGGGGTCAGGACACGCCGCGCGGGCACGGATGCCGGCACGGTTTTGCGTTCGCCTGCAGGTTGACATGCCTGGCGGGACACACTACTGGCGATAGATGCCCATGGAAGTGAAGTCGTTTCGCGCACCCACCCTGCAGGAAGCCTTGCGGCAAGTGCGGCGGGAATTGGGACCCGAGGCCGCGGTGCTGCACACACGCGAGGTGCCGGGCGGGCGATGGTGGGGTTGGCTGTCGGGCCGCAGGCAAATCGAGATCATGGCCTCGACCGAGGTCAATGTGCCCAGCCGCTTGCCACCGCGCCCTGCGGCCGAGGGATTGGAGCGCGCCGCGCCGGCGGCCACCTTTGCGCTGCGCGGGGGCGCGCACCACTATTCCGAAACCGCTTCGGCCGCGCCGACCGCCGAGTATCAGCGGGCCGGCGAACTCGAACATTTACTGCGCTCGCTACAACGGCGCGAGCCGTCGGGGGGAGAAATTCCCGCGGAGTTTTTCCAGTTGTACACCGACCTGATCGACTCGGAGCTGGCTCCCGACGTGGCTCGCGACTTGCTCGAGGTGGTGCGTTGCGAGGCGCCGCCGCAAGAGTGGTCGGACCCCGCGTCGCTACGGCTGCGGCTAACGCGGCGCGTGGAGGACGATTTGCGCGTGGCGGGTCCGATTCGCCCCCTGCCTGGCCGTCGTCACGTGGTGGCGCTGGTAGGCCCGACCGGCGTGGGAAAAACCACGACCATCGCCAAGCTGGCAGCTCATTTTCGGTTGCGCGAGAAACTGCGGGTGGGGTTGATCACGGTCGACACCTATCGCATTGCCGCGGTCGAACAACTGCGCACGTATGCCGACATCATCGATCTACCCATGCATGTGGTTTCCACGCCCAAGGAAATGCGAGCGGCCGTCGATCGCCTGGCCGATTTCGACCTGGTATTGCTCGATACGGCCGGGCGCAGCCCGCGGGACGAGGTCAAAATCCAAGAGCTGCGCGCGTTCTTGCAAGAGGCTCAGGCCGACGAGGTCCACCTGGTGGTGTCGAGCGCCGTCAGCACCAGTGCCTTGATCCACACGGCCGGGCGATTTGCCCCGGTGGGGGTGACCGCGGTGGTGGTGACCAAGCTCGATGAAGCGACCGGGTTGGGCGGTGTGCTGGGCTTTGCCCGGGGCGCGCGGCTGCCGCTGAGTTATGTGACCAACGGCCAGAATGTGCCCGACGATATTGAAGCGGCCGATCCACGGCGATTGGCGCGGTGGATTCTCGACGGCCACCAGCCGGCAAGGTAGACACGGATGCGCGATCAAGCCGATGAACTACGTGCGCTGGCGCAACGAGGACGCCGCGCCGCCGCGCCCGCCGGGCCTCGTCCGGCGTTGGTCGTGGTGTCGAGCGGCAAGGGGGGCGTGGGAACCAGTACCGCGGCGGTGAACCTGGCCGTGGGGCTGAGCCTCTCCGGGCATCGGGCGGTGCTGGTCGACGCCGATCTCAACCGCGCGGACGCCACCCAATTGTGCGGGCTGGTTGGTGTACCC
>CAYSXM010000011.1:0-18288 GCA_964434905.1 uncultured Pirellulales bacterium
GGCAGAAGCCTTCTCGTCATCTAATCGGCCAAAAATCGCCGCGGCTCCCCTACCGTCTGTTCGGCATCTCCGGAAACATGCCAGCCAGGCAATGTAGCCAGGCTTTAGCGGTTGGGAAGTTCAGGAACCTTGGGAGAATCTTGGGTGCCAAGACCACCGGTCGGTACACAATGGGCGTTGCCGTCGAAAGCCTCCTACTGGCCCGACAGGGGCCGCAGAATCGCTCGGCAGATTCGGATTACTATCGACCAATTCGACCCTGAGGCTATCAGGCTCGGTGCTTAATTTCAAATGACGAAGCAACATCAAACCACCTATCAGAGGGTCACAAAATGGGTCCAGGATTCCCGCGTCAGGCTGCCAACGTGGATGCCTGTTGCGACGCCATCGCTATCTGCTGTCACTCGTCGACGGGCAAACAGCGCGAAGATTAGAGGTCGACCAATTGGTGTTGACCAGCACAATTCCACCGCACGTTGTGCAAATTCCGCAGTAAGCGCCAATCCCCCAAAATACCCGCCGAACTCGCCTGGACCCATTCGGGGAGGTCGTTATACTTCGCCCCGCTTTGGGATAGGCCAAGGTAGGCCTGCCGAGCGAAATGCGACTGGCACAGGTGCCGTCACTCCTACTGCGGAGAGCGCACCACGCGGCCGGTGCCCCGCCTCGCTGCCGGGCTTGCGTAGCTCGGGCTGTCGCCCGAGCGGCACGCACGCGGACCGATTGTGCGAAGTTCACGGAGGAACTCGCCGTGCGGTGGGAAAACCAAACAAATCGCTTCCCCTTGTCGGGACTGTGGGTGGCCGCGCTGGCAGGCGCGGCACTCGTGGTTTCCTTGACACACCTGTCGACGCGCGCGGACCACGACAACACGACGACTGCTAAAATCCGGGTTCCTGAGGAACCGGTAACCGACGGTCCAGCCGACGACCTCGTGGGCGCGGCCGGCGAAGCATCGGATAATCCGCAGCCGGTTGAGTCGGAACCTGGCGAGGCCATGCCGGACGACGGCACCTCGGCCCAAGCGGCGACCGACGACACTGCCGGCGACCAAGCCGCGGCGGACAATTCAGGCGGTGCCGCACCGCAGGATCCCGGCAGCTTGCCCGCGCCAAGTATTGAATCGGCCAAATTCAAAGGTCTTCAGCCTGGCGTTACCGCTTTGGCCGACGCCGAAGCGGCACTAGGCGTGGCCCGCGAGTCGCGCGACGAAGAAGCGTATCTCGTCCGCAGCTACCTGGTCGAACCGTTCAAATTGGTCACCGTGTGGTACGAGGCAGACGTGGTGGCCTCGATCGTGGTCGATCTGGCGCAAAGTTTTCCCGATGCGGGGCTGGCGGAGCAACTGGGCCTGACACCGATTGAAAGCGTGACCGTTCCCGGCGCCGATGGACAACCGCTGGGGCTCTCATTTCCCGAACGCGGCGTGTTGTTTAGTTACGCCCCGGACACGGCCGACACCGTGCCGGGTCAAGGGCGGAGCGTGACCCAATTGATCCTCGACCGGGTCGATTCCGAGCCGTTCGTGCTGCGCGCGGAAACGCATCGCCGCTTGCGGCCTCAGGCGGCCTTGGCCGATCTGGCACGCGCCGCCGAGCTCGACCCCGATTCGCCCCGCGTCGCCTATTGTCAAGCGCGGTTGCTGTTGGACCAGGGGGAGCTGCCGTCGGCTCTGGCGGCTTCCGAGCGTGCTGCCCGGGCCGAGCCAGGTAATCCGGAATTCGTCCTGGTGTGGGCCCAGGCCTTGGGCCAGTTGGGCGAATTCGTCGACGCGGAGACCAAGATTCGCGAAGTGTTGGCAACCGGTCTGGATGACCCGCTGTTGGTCGCACGTGCTGAACTAGCTTGGGGCGACCTGTTAGCCGCCGGCGCTGACCGCGATTACCATCAAGCGCTCGACCATCACCTCGAGGCGATCAAACGACTAGAGCCTTTGCGCGCCAGCGGCGACCCTCACGTGCGCCAAGAGGCGCTGGAAAGGTTGCTCGAGGGGCACCTGGCTTTGGCTAACGATGTCGCCTGGGGCCGCTGGAAGAGCAAATCGACCGTGGTGCCTCAATGGCTCGAGCGCGCGGAGGGTGTGGCCGCCTCGTTGGAACAAGAAACCGGCAACACCGAATATCGCTGGGACGTGGCGCGCGCGACCTTGGCCGCCGACACCGGCATGCAGGGGCAATTGCGCCCAGCGCGCGTCGTGGACCAAGTAAACCAACTCGGTCAGGCTTTGCTAGGGGCCACCCAAGATACCGACCGGCGGATGCTGCTGTCTTGGAAATGGGGCCTGGCACTGTACGACGCCGCCCAGGCGGAACACTCGCGCGGACAGCCGGATCAGGCCTTGCCTTTGGCCGAAAGGGCCGTCGAACTGATTGAGCCCGTGCTCGCCGCGCGACGGCCAACCCCGCACCAGGCCTATTCGATCGGGCGACTGTATTTTCGGTTGGGGTCGACCTACGCAATTCATCTGCGCGACCATGCCACGGCCGTAACCTGGTTCGACAAGGCCACGCCCTTGCTCGAGGAGCCGCTGCCGCCGTCGGCGCAAGGCGACGCGTCGCGGTTGGGGGAAACCTTTGTGTCGATGGGGGTCTCTTACTGGGAAACCGAACGGCAAGACGAAGCCATTCGCCTTACCGAACAGGGTACGTCCATGCTGGAACAATCCGTCCGCGAAGGAAGTGCCGAAGCCGCCACGCTGGGTGTACCCTATGCCAACCTGGCCAGCATGCACCGGCAACTAGGGCACGAGGACCAAGCACTGAACTACGATCGCTTGGCCAAGCAACTGGAAAACGACCGCCAGCGCTAGCGTGTCTCGCCCCCCCGCCTGGATCCCTGGCCTATGTCGACTACGGGGCAAACCCTTTCGCCGGTGACAGCCAAACTTTCACCTGCGAGCGTACCGGCGGACTCGATCGGGCTGGCCGGTTATTCGGCCAGCGGCCTGCAACAGCAGCGTCGCCGCCGGAGTGCATTGTTTGCCGGCGCCGCGTGCAGCCTTGCCTTGGCGCTGGCACTGGCCCTGGGAAGCGATCGCCGACCCGCCAGCGCCGCCGCCGGGGTTGGCCTGAACGGACCCGCCCCGACGGGAGTCGCGCAACAGTACTTGCGCGTCGCGTCGTTCAACATTCACAGCGGACGCGATCGCCAAGGTCGGACCAACCTCGAGCGCACCGCGAGGGCCATTGCCGAAGTCGACCTGGTGGCACTTTACGAAGTGCGCAGTTCCGGTGCCTGGTTCGGTGGCGATCAGGCCCAGTGGCTAGGTCAACGCCTGGGATTGGCCTGGCTCTATGCACCCAGCGAACGTCGCTGGGGACACAACCACTGGGGCAACGCACTCTTGGCCGGTGCGCGGGTGGGGGCTTGGCGCACCACGCCGCTGGTGGGCACCCGCGGCAAGGCGTATCGCAACTTCGTCGTGGCCGAGGTCGAGTTCCACGGCACCACGTTGCGAGTGCTGCTGACCCACCTCGATACCCACACCGACCGGGCCGCGCAACTGGCCACCGTACTTGCCGAATTCGAACGCCTGCCCGCGCCGGCCTTGCTGATGGGCGATCTGAACACCGACGCTAGCGACCCCCAGTTGGTCCGCCTGCTGCAACTGCCCGATGTGGAATGTTGCGGTCCGCCCGGCGCGGCGCGGCACATCGATTGGATCGTGGCGCGGGGGCTGCATTGCCGCGCGGCGGGGCTGCGCGAGGAAGGAGCCTCGGACCATCCGTGTGCCTGGGCCGAGTTGGAACTTGCTCCCAGGCTGGCCCGAAAACCAGCAGCCGTGCCGGCCCGTTAGCATAAGCCCTCCGCGCTTGCCCGTTAGCCCTGGCCCTCTGCGCTAGCACGCCACGCCGGCACCCCTGGCGGCCAACGGCCCGGCTTGTTCGGTCTGGCGTTCTCCACGGGCTGTGCCCGTGTTCTGCCCGGATGCTCCTGAAACGTCGGATGTTCGCTGGGCGTTCGCGTCGACTGCATCCGTACGAAGACCAACGAGCCACGGAACCACGCAACCACAGAGCGCGGGGCCTCAATGGCCGCAGCATTCACCGCTTTCTTCGACGGAAACATGCCGCGCGCCACGGCCTGGGCCAGAAACGGTTCGGTCCGTGGTGGGAAGTGCTGGCCCAGACTCCATACGGTATCCTGGCACCGGACAACGGCAACGCAAATCGCCACATCGTTTGGCCGCAACGTGGGTCGAGACCTGGCTCGCGACGTTCCGCTTCAAGGTGCCTCATGCAATTGGAACCGTGGGATGAATGGAACCGCGCGCTGGTCGACCAGGTTCATCCTCCGCAGTGGGAAAACCCACGGCCCAGTGGCAAATACAATCTGGTGGCCATTGGTGGTGGCAGCGCAGGCTTGATCTCGTCGTTGGCCACCGCAGGCTTGGGGGGCAAGGCAGCCCTGATCGAGCGGCATCTGCTGGGGGGCGACTGCCTGAACCACGGCTGCGTGCCCAGCAAGGCCTTGTTGCGCGCCGCGCGCGCCGTCCACGATGCACGGCAAGCCGAGCACTTTGGATGCCGGTTGACCGCGCCGTGCGAGGTGGATTTCGCCGAGGTAGCCGCGCGGCTGCGGAGACTGCGCGCTAGTATTGCTCGACACGACGCGGCCCACCGCCTGCGGCAACTCGGCGTGGATGTGTTTCTGGGCAACGCCGAGTTGATCGGCCCCGATCGACTGCGCGTGGGCGCGCAAGTGCTCGAATTTCACCGCGCGGTGATCGCCACCGGCGCGCGCCCCGCAGTGCCGCCGATTGAGGGACTCGCCGAGTCGGGCTATCTGACCAACGAAACGATCTTTTCGTTGACCGAACTGCCGGGCCGGTTGGTGGTACTTGGCGGAGGGCCGATCGGCTGCGAACTAGCACAGGCTTTTGCACGCCTGGGTAGCCAAGTGTCGCTCGTTGGTCGCGACGCACGGCTGTTGCCCAAGGAAGACCCGCAGGCGTCGGACGTCGTGGCGGCACAGTTCCGCCAGGAGGGGATCGCCCTGCATCTGGGCTGCCAAGTCGAGCGTGTGGCCCGGGTGGGAAGCCAGATCGAAGTCGAAGGGCGCGCGGGGGCCCAGCGCGTGCAAGTGGTGGGCGACACGCTGCTGGTGGCCGTGGGCCGGCAGCCGAACGTCGAATCGCTCGGTCTCGAGGCGGCCCAAGTGCGGCGCAGTGCCGGCGGGGTCGAGGTCGACGACTATTTACGCACCAGCAACCCCCGGATCTACGCGGCGGGTGATGTGGCCTCGCGGTTTCAGTTCACGCACGCCGCCGATGCCCTGGCGCGCATTGCGGTGCGCAACGCGCTGTTTTGGGGCCGCCAGCGCGCTAGCCGGCTAGTAATTCCGCGCTGTACCTATACCGACCCCGAGGTGGCGCACGTCGGCCTGACCCCCGCCGAGGCCGTCGCGAACGGGGTGCATTTAGCCAGTTTCCGCGTCCCCTTGACCGACATCGATCGGGCGGTGCTCGACGGCGAGACGGCCGGCTTTGCCGTGCTGCACACCCGCCCGGGTCGCGGACAGGTGCTAGGTGCCACGCTCGTGGCGCGCCATGCCGGCGAGATGATCGGCGAGATCACACTGCTCTTGACGAAGCGATGGAAGATCTCGGCTCTGGCACAGACCATTCATTGCTATCCGACCCAGGCCGAAGTCTGGAAGCGCCTGGCCGACGCGCACGCCCGCACCCGGCTGACCCCGCGTGTGGCCCGGTTGTTTTCCTTTTGGCTGGCCCGGCAACGGTAGCCGAATGGCCCGCGCCGTGGGCTGTTTCCTCGGGCGTGGGAAGTGTCGTCGGAACGGGGTCCGGCGACCGGCCCGGCGGATGCTGGCGCGGCGGGCCGAGCTTGTCGCGTGCGCGCGTCGGTGACACCTTCCTAGGCCGGTGTCGCGAATTTTTTGTTGGCCAACGGCAGCCGACTTGGTAGCGTCGGGTTACAGTGGTACCAGTTCCGAGACTAGGGCAGCATGAACCTGCCCTTCTCGGTACTTTCGGTGAAGCGAACGGGGCGAATACGATCATGGCCTGGACTACGCTACGTCGGCTTGTTGCGCCGGACTCGACCCTGATGCGCGTCGAGTTGCAACGGCGCATCGACAACCAGATGCTTCGAGCAGCACCTTGGGTAGGGCTGGTTGGTTGCCTGTGCACTTCGGCCGACCTGGCCCGCTTTCGCTCGACCGATAGTCATCCGCTGTTGCTGGGCGTGTACGCCGTGCTGCTGGCCAGCGCCTGGCTGGCCTGGGCCTGGTTTACCAGCCGGGCGACGGCAGCCTCGCCCCACGCGCAGTTCATGCTGGGATTGTTGTTGCTGGCCGGGTCGGTCAACGGCGTCGCCCGGCTACACGCCACCCACGACCCTTGGTACGTGGGGGGACTGCTGATTCTAATGATGGTGACCAGTGTGCTGGTAACCAAGCCGGCTTGGTTTGTTGCCACGGCGGGGGTGGCCATTGCCGGGGGGCTGCCTGTGGTGTTGGCGATCGATAGCCCCGAGCGCGTGGGCCGCGTGGTCGCCCTGTTGGTGGCGTTCTTGGCGGGGTTATCCATCGCCAGTTGGCGCCGAGATTGTCAGCAATATGTCGCGGCCGTCGAAGACGACGACGCCCGGCATCAGCGAGATCTTGGGGAAACGGTCGATCGTCTGCAGGCCGAAGTCCGCGTGCGGCAGAGTTCGGAAGCCGAACTGCGCGCCAGCGAAGAGCGCTATCGCAAACTCTTCGACAACGCCCTGGTGGGCATGTTCCAGTGTTCGCTATCGGGACGTTTCTTGCTGGCCAACGCCGCCTTGGCGCGCATGCTGGGCTACGACGATCCAACCGACATCGTCCGAGCCAAGCTGACGGACCATCTGGCGATCGGCGGCGGATCGATCTTGCCTGCCAGCCCCGACGCATTGAGCACCTTGGTGGAACACCGTGAAGAGGCGGTGCTCGCCTGCCTCGATGGCACCACGCGCATCGTGGCGCTGCATGTGCGAGCCACCGCGGCCTGCGTCGATGGCGCCGCGGGTTACGAGGGCCTGGTGCTAGATATCTCTGAACGCCGGGCGGCTGAAGATGCGCTACAACAGCACCGCGAGCGCTTGGAACACATGTCGCAGTTGGCCTCGTTCGGAGAAACACTGGCCGCCGTGGCCCACGAACTGCACCAACCGCTGCACGTGATCGCCAACCTGGCCAGTGCCTCGGCGTATACGCTGCGCGACGCCGCCCAGCCCGATCTGGCGACGTTGACCCGCTGGAACACCACCATTGCCGACCAGGCTGCCCGCGCCGGCGAAATCATTCGCGGCCTGCGGCGCATTGCCAAGCGCGGCGCGCCGCTGCGGAATGTCATCGAACTGCCGCAACTGGTCGAGGAATCGCTATCGCTGATGAAACCCCTGCTGGAACAAGACGGGGTCACCGCCCAGATGCAAATGGATCGGCCGTTACCCCCGCTGCTGGCCGACCGGGTGCTGTTGGAACAGGTGCTAGCCAACCTGATTCGCAATGCCTGCGAGGCGATGCGCGCACTGCCCACCGGACAGCGCCAACTAACCATACGCGCCACCCACCACGATTCGCTGGTCGACCTCTGCGTGCTCGATACCGGTCCGGGCGTCTCGGCCGATGCCGCCGACAAGTTGTTCGATGCATTTGTTTCTACCAAGCCCGAAGGGCTGGGTTTGGGGCTGGCGATCTGCCGCTCGATTGTCGAAGCCCACCAGGGACGCATCTGGGTCGAAAGTGCAGACCCTTGTGGCGCGGCATTTCACTTTACGATACCCGCCGGCGAGGCACCGCCGATCGACCAAGCGCTGGTCGGTGGATCACGATCGTCGGATGTTGCCTCGCGACGCGCCGCGGCCTTGGCCGGCCAGGAAACGTATTATGAAGACTGATTTCGGCACGGTGTTCATCATCGACGACGAACAATTGTCGCGCGATTCGATCGCCGCGCTGATGCAGTCGATGGGACTTTCGACCAAGGTGTTTTCTTCGGCCGAAGAGTTCCTCGACGCCGTGACCGAGGACTCGGCCGGTTGCGTGGTGTGCGACAACCGCATGCCCGGCCTGAGCGGCATCGAGCTGCACGATCGCTTGCGCGCCGCGGGCAACCATCTGCCCTTCGTGCTGATTACCGCCTATGCCGATGTTCCGCTGGCGGTGCGTGCCATGCGGCAAGGAGTCGTCACACTGCTGGAAAAGCCCTATCGAGACAATGAACTGTGGGAAGTCATTCGAGCGGCACTCGAGCACGAATTACGCCACCGCGACCGCTGGCGAATCCACCGGCGAGCGCGCCGCCAACTGGCACAGCTAGCGGATGACGAACGGCAACTACTCGATTGCATTCTGAGCGGAGAGTCGAACAAGTCGGCAGCCGATGTATTGAACGTCAGCATACGCACCATCGAGGCCCGCCGACACGGCCTGTACCAAAAACTGGGTGTCGACAGTTTGGCCGCACTGGTGCGGCTGGTGGTCGAGATCGAACACGCCGATGTAGTCGCCCTGCGCGTGTGATCGCAGCGCGCCGTGGCCGGCCTGCGCGACACATTTCGGCGTGGTGCCACGCGGCGTGGTGCCACGGCCCTCTGCCTGCGGCTCCACACCGGGTGCCACTGGCTTTGCCAGTGCTCCGACTGGCCCTCTGCCTGCGGCTCCCCACGTGGTCCTAGCGCCCGGACCTTCACGCCGGGTGGACCGGCGCCAGTGCCACCTCGCACTCCCCGGCCACGGTCGCTCGCGCTCTGCGACCAATTCGCGGCAAACCGCAGTCTGCGAGTCCGAATTTGCGGTTTCCCGAAGCACGATCTCGGGACACCGCAACGGCGCCGCCGTCCGCTTCGGAACCCCGCAAAAGTTTGCACAACTTGGAAGTGGAATTCTCGGCACAAGTTGAAAAGATCGGCGCTGGCTCTTCCGTGCCCGAAAACACGTGCTTCGGGCGCGAAATGGCCCGCGGATTCGCTCGCGCTACGATCGCCGAAGATCGGCAGCGCAGGGGCACTGAGCGCCGCGACGGGCGCGCCATCGGCCTTGGCCAATTGGGGGTCAGGCCGGTGGTCGCGGGGGCCTGCTTCGGTCGCGGGGGCACGGCGTTCGCCTCGCCCCCTGTAAAACGCGCCAGATTCTCACTCATCGATTCGCTTTTCGCGCAATCCATTCGCTAACCCGCGCGGTGTAACCATGGCTGCTTGGCATGCGGTTCGTCGGTTTCGCGATTATCTCCGCTCTCGCTTCGGCGCGACCCAGCCTCGCGCCTCACGAGCCAGTCGTCGGTCGCACGCCACGATCGGCCGCCTGTGGCGAACGCCGCGTTCCATGTCGCACGGCCTGCGCCGCCGCGCGAGTACAGGCTTTCGCACCGAGCCGCTGGAACAGCGCGCGCTGCTCAGCGTATCGCCCCTCGAGATGCACCTGCTGGCTCCGGAAGAACAGTTGATCTATCGCGGCAGCGCCACCGAGGCCATTTCCGGAGCGATTTCCAAGTCGTACCAGGTGTTCCTGCACCAAGATCAATGGCTGTCGCTCAAGGCCGGCACGCCGGGCGGTACCACCAGCATCACGCTGCGCGATCCCGCGGGGCAAGCAGTCGCATTGACCGACTACGACACGGCAGCCGATCACGTGGTTTACGCGCCCGCGCGCGCCGGACTGACCGGAAACTGGGTGGTCGAAGTTTCGGCCGAAGCGACTTCGAGCACCCTCAGTCTGGAGGCGGTGATCAACGCGGCGGCCTCGAACCAGGGGAGCAACGAGTCGCTGTTCCAGGACACGTCGATCTTTGGTTTCGCCGAACCGTGGCCGGCCGACAATGAGCAGTTGCCACGCTTTGCGTGGGTGGGAACCAAGTCCGCCAATACTTCAACAGACCAGGTAGATGATTACACTTTCACGCCCGGCGTGGACGATTTCACGGTCAACCTGTTGAGTTTGGCGGCGGGTTCGGCCGACACGCCGAATGTGACACTGGAAGTCTTTGCGGGCTCTACATCCCAGGCCGGTCCTGTGACTGCGACGGCCAGCGACGTCGGGCTGGTGAACACGAGCCTGGCGGGCCTGAGCCTGAGCTTCACGGCGACCACGGGGACCGCCTATACGATTCGCGTCACCACAGCGGCCGGCACCCCCAGCACGACCTACACGCTGACCGCCGACATTGCGACCGACACGGCGGCGCACAACAAGCTGCTGGCGCAGTTGCTGACACAGACCGGGCCCACGCTGGTCGACACCAACAGCACCACTGCCACAGGTACGGCACTCGAGCGTGCTGCGTTCGAGCGGGTGTGGCAAAGCCTGTCGCCGCGCGAGACGATCGCGGCGCTGGTGCACTACGGGATGATCAACTCGGCCTATTCGTTCCAAGGCAACCCCACGACGGTGGCGGGCCAGGTACAGGCGTTAATCGACGATTTGGCCGCGCGCGCCGGATCGGTGGCGGAAACTAGTCCGTTTGATACTGCCGGGAAAGTCTACGAGCGCGACTACCTGAACCACCTGCGCCCCAATGGCGTGCTGACACTGCTTTCGAGCACGCAGGTGCTGGACGACGTCGATTCAGGGCCCGGGGTGGTATGGCAAGGCACTGGGCGCTTACTGCGGCCTACTGGTTCGCCTGGCGACTCCCTATCGCTGCCTACCGACGAAAAGGCCCTCAATCAATTGCGGAGCGCATTTACCACAGACCCGAACAGCTTCCTAGGAGCGACTCCTTTAGCACATAGAACAGAACTCTTCGATGCGTCGGCTCAAACACTCGCCACATTCACACCGACTGAATATAGTGCTTGGCTTGGACAGAACGTCGGTCTGCCTGGCATCACATCAGATGCGGCAGGCCACCTCCTAGTTGGCGGGCCAGGCACCGCCACAACCAACGTCACGCTATCGGCATCGCTACGAGCATTTCCATTTGGGTCTTCGACTGACCTGATCGGTCTCCCGGCTGCGAGCTACGACCTAAACGATGCAGCAGTCACGACGATCTACGATGGCGGTTATTGGAATGCTAAGGCCATCATCCAGGGAACCGCGGCAACGACGCGGCTTCCAGGTCAAACCTTTACGATTCACGACGCATCACTGGTTGAGTTTGCGCCCAGCGAGCCCACCGTGGGCGCAGTCTACTTCATTACCTTCGCTGGATTCGATCCGGCAACATATACCGTCACCAGCGCGACCGACACCAAAGAAACCGTTGCAAGTGCGCTGATCGCCGCTCTAGATGGCAAGACACCATCTGGCATCACCTGGCAAGTATATGTCAACAACAACAGCGTACGGCTGCGCGGCCATGTCAGTGTGCCCTTGACGGCACTACCCGCACATTCGTCGACGCTATCACTGCAGAATAGCTTGACCTTTCAGCCGCTGAGCTACACCCTGGCTACGCCTTCGTTAGACGCTGTCTATTCGCTGACGTTTGGGACTGAGACGATATCGTATACGGTTCGCCAGAGCGACTTGGATAACGTCGCTCCAAAAAGTAGCGTCATAAATCAACTATTGTCATTGCTGAATGCCTCGTCAGTCACGGAACTGACCGGCGTTACGTGGAGACAGGAGGGTGCGGGTGCAACAGCGAAATTGTTGGGCGGCTATGTGCTAGATGCAGGAGCCGCGGTACCACAACCGTCCGAGACCCTGACACTCACAACTCCCAACAGTGTCAACAATCTCATTGCTGTATTGAGTGACTCTTTGAATCTTCTCACCGAATCAGAGTCAACACTGGGTCGACTAGCATGGGGCGCTGTAACGGACAAGCTGACCGCTGTCGCTAGCCTTGAATCCATCGACGCACTCGACCGACCCGTTCCTTCGAGCCTTTCGGTGTTCCAGACCGGCACCGGCTTTTCGCTCTCGGTCGACGCGGCCGACGACGAAGTGTTCTTGAACCATATGATCGACAACGACGGCGGTCGCTTCCTTGTCTGGGCCGACAAGTGGGCTTTGAAGACGTACGACCGATATCTCGATTTATTTGACGACGTGTACGATTCGGAGAAGACCTTCTCGACGTATTTCGTCGACGTGGAAGCGCGGCTCGGACTTGACTTCTACTATCTCCGCGGTCGTACTGCCCAAGATCCCGGATATTGGAACGCAGTGGTCAGTGACCCGCGTTTCACAGGGCCAAGCGATTACGAGTCGAAGTCACTAAAGGCGCAACTCATGGAGGCAGGCATTCCAGCAGAAAGTCTGACTGCCTCCGAGATCGCCGGATGGGACACATCCGGCATAGAGGCCGGTATTTGGAATGCGGTAATGCAGAATCGCATCCACAACTATCTCAACCGTACGATCGTTGAAGCGCTCTCGACGTCGATCGCCTCTCATTTTCTCCCAAACCAATACCCGATCGTTCGAGTCTACAATTACGCGAGTTCCCTGCACAGCAGCGCGATTCCCAGCGGTGGCAACCCGAACCATCTGTATGGCGGCGCGTATTCACTGGGAAATATGTTGGGAGCGACACAGGCCGAGTTATCTCTCGCGCCGATGATGCTGCTCGGCAACAGTCCTCAATACGGTGGAGCCGGGCCGAAGGTGGTCGGCGTAGAAGACGGTAGATACTACGCCCCTATACCTGGACTGGATCGATTCGTCGTTGGTAGCATCGTGGCTCCGATGGGCGCCGATCCAAGTCTTCTGCTTTACGACAACACTAATACTGCCACTCCAGGTCGCAAGGTTGTAATAGAAGGTGTTCGTGTCGGCGACCAATTCACTCTAGACGCGCTTGCGACCTCTCAAAGTCAATACCTGGGCACGTGGAAGGTTACCGAACTGATCTTCGACCCATCAGGTGGTCCCGGAATTGTTGGTTTCAAGTTTACGCGACCCAACGGCACCATACCATCCGACTTTTCAGGTGCGACCACGGGATTGGACGACGTACGGCTGAAGTTCGAGTGGCGCCATTTCAATTCATTCTACGCGAACATGCGCGCTCTTCGCGCATTGTCGTCGGCGTATGCCGGTGAATTGGAGAACGGCCTGGCACATGAGTATTGGCCAGACTGGGTGAACGATACGGGCGGCGACGAGGAAATACCTATTTCGTCAACGATCGGTCAGGACCCGTACCAGTACTTTAGTGACACCTTTTATCACAATGTGTTGGCTGGTGTCTCTCGATTTCAGTGGTGGGTGGACGATGAGTTCCGCAAGGATGCCTCCAATCCAAACAACGTGCGGTCTCCGCTGAATGCGTCCGCGCTAGCAGCCCTTGACAGTGCACTGACGCTTGCGGACATCGACGAGGACGTTAAGGCTGTGCTTAGTGACCCTGGCAGAATGCCGGTGTCGTTTGACGCACGAAGCGCGGACGACGGGTACGTTCTATCCGGGGCGGATGCCGGTGGTGCTCGCGTATGGCGACTTACAGTTGATCCACTCGCGTTTCCAATTAGATCGTCGTCTACCAGCAATGGCAATCTAATCATTTCGCTTCAGACTTCGACTGGCCTGACCAAGGCCCTGCATTTCGTCAGTGGTCGTGTGGCCGGGCAGCCCGACAATACCGGCCTGTGGATCATCCAAGACACCGCGCCGGTCGATGCCACGAACCAACAGACGGTCGCCTCGTTCATCGATCGCGGCACCTGGTTCGTCCGCGGCAGCGACAGCCAATCGGCAGGCGACCAATTCGTGCTGGATGAAAACGGCGCAGGGCAACCGATCATCAACACCACAAGCAGCGCGCAGCCCAGCATCGCGCCCCCGCCGGGAACCTTCAACGGCGTGCAGGTGATGCTGGGGATCGGCCCAGACGATTTCCGTGTCGCCAGCCGACCTGCTGCGGTTACCAGCCTGACGGTGTTTGGCGACGCGGACGACGATAACCTGACGGGTAGCGCCGGCGACGATGCGTTGTTCGGTGGCGTGGGCGGAGACGGTCTGTCGGGAATGGCCGGCGACGATTCACTGGTCGGTGGTCCTGAAAGCGATGCTCTTTCCGGCGGCGAGGGCGACGACACGCTGGCCGGCGGCGACGGAGACGATTTCTATCTTTACACCGCCTCGGCCGATGCGTTGAACCCGACCACCGGCGGCACCATTACGGATTTCGGTAGCGACGTGCTGGTCGAGGGAAGCGACGCCAGCGCCGGCAACGACTCGCTGTTCTTCGTGCCGACCGGGCTCGGCGTCGAGGTCGAGCCCTATCCATACGCCGTGATACTCGATCTGTCGAACGACGCACTGCAAACCGTCAGCGACAATGGTGCCACGATCGATCCGCAGCCCCGGTTGCAAATCGATTTCGACGGTGCACAGAACTTCGACAATGTCGTCGGTGGCGATTTCGATGACCAGATCTTCGGTAACGACGCGGCGAACGGAATTGTCGGCGCCGGCGGTAACGATGCGCTGTTCGGCGGCGACAACGGCGACGCGCTGTTTGGCGACGGCATCATCGCGGCCATGCCCGGCGATTTTGAGATTCTGGTAGAAAACCCCGGCAACGATCTGTTGTTTGGCCAGTCTGGCGACGACTCGCTGTTTGGCGGTCCTCTGGGAGACCTGTTGGAAGGTGCACTGGGCGACGACCTCCTGCTGGGCGACGACGGCGACGATACCTTGATCGGCGGCGAAGGAGATGACGGCCTGACAGGCGGTGCCGGCGACGATACCTATGGCTACCACGGTTCGCGCGCGCTATTTGAGCCAGAGGTTTTGGCAACCAACCTGGGGCACGATACGCTGTCGGAAGACGCCGCAGGCGGCGACGACATGTTGCTATTTGTCCCCTCTGAATTGATCGATGATCCGGCGTTCGCGCCCTATCCGTACGATGTCACGCTCGACCTGTCGCTGGTGGAACAAGATGCCAGCACCGTCAGCGGCAATGCGTACCTGACCATCACGCTGGCCAATCCGGAAAACTTCGAGGGTGCCATTGGCGGCGACGGCAGCGACACCCTAACCGGCAACAGCGGCCACAACACGCTAGTCGGCGCCAGCGGCGGCGACGCACTGCTGGGCGGCGAGGGCGACGATGTGCTGTTGGGCGACAGCTATGGCGTGGGCAATCTGGCGTTCACCGTCACCGCGGCTGGCAACGACACACTGCGGGGTGGCGATGGCGACGATGTGCTCGACGGCGATGCCGGCGATGACGACCTGTTTGGCGACGCCGGCAACGACTCGATCGCTGCTGGCGCAGGTGCCGACGCACTGTTCGGCGGCGAGGGCGACGACACCCTGGCCGGCGGCGGCGACGACGATATCTACGCTTACATGGCCTCGCCCGACTTCCATAATCCAGGCGTGGGGACCGACATTGCCGACTATGGCAGCGACATGCTGGTGGAAGCGGCCGACGAGGGTTCCGATACGATCATCTTCCTGCCCACCGGTCTCGATGCAACGGGCTTGCATCCCTATCAATATCCCGTCACGCTCGATCTGTCGGACGACGACCTGCAAACGATCAGCGACGACGGCGCCACTACCGACCCGCAGCCGACCTTGCGCATCGACTTCGACGGTGCGGCGAACTTCGAGAACGTCGTCGGTGGCGATTTCGATGACCAGATTATCGGCAATGCGGTCGACAACGGACTATTCGGCGCCGGCGGCAACGATGCGCTGATTGGTGGCGACGGCAACGACATCTTGATTGGCGATGGCCTCGCTGCGGAAGAGCCCGGCGGATTCGAAATCGTGGTGGAAACCCCTGGCAACAATCAGTTGTTGGGCCAAGACGGCGACGACACCTTGCGGGGCGGCGACGGCGAAGACGATCTGGCAGGAGGCGCCGGCAATGACGAGGCGTACGGCCAGGGCGGGCAAGACGCGCTGCTGGGCGGCGAGGGCGACGACCGACTGGACGGGGGCGCCGACAACGACCTGTATGCCTACCTGGCAAGCAGCGACTTCTTGAACCCCGGCACCGGCACAGATATTTCAGACTATGGTCTCGACACACTGGTCGAGGAAGCCGACGGGGGATCCGACATCATTCTGTTCCTGCCGTCGAACGCGGAACCAAGCGGGCTGGTGCCGTACCAGTATTCGCTAGCGCTCGATCTTTCGGACGACGACCTGCAAACCGTCAGCGACGACGGCGCCACTACCGACCCGCAGCCGACCTTGCGCATCGACTTCGAGGGTGCCGAGAACTTCGAGGGCGTGATCGGCGGCGATCATGACGATCGGCTGATTGGCAATTCGGCCGACAACCTCTTGGTCGGCGCCGGCGGCGACGACCGATTGCAAGGCGCAGGTGGCAACGACGCGCTGTACGGCGACAGCTTCGTTTCCGACGAGCTCACCGTGCTCGTGACGACGCCCGGCATGAACTATCTTGCCGGCGGCGACGGCAACGACCTGCTGATTGGCGGCGGGGGAACCGACCTGCTGGCCGGCGACGGCATCGACCTGGAAGACGTTCCAGACTTTGTGGTCGTGTCGAACAATCCTGGCACCGATCTCGTGGCGGGCTACGCGGGCGATGACTATCTGTTCGGCGGCGATGGTGGCGACCTGTTGTTCGGCGACGGCACGCTCGAGGCACCCGCCACGAGCGACGGCAATGATTTGATTCTGGGCGAAGGCGGCGACGACGGCATTCTGGGTGGCGGTGGCGACGACAGTATCTATGGCCAGGCCGGCGATGATGAAATCTACGGCATGGCCGGCAACGATCTGCTCAACGGCGACGACGGCGAAGAAGAATCACCCGACTATGTCGATGGCAATGATTCCATCTCCGGGGGATTCGGAGACGACACGATTCTGGGTGGTGGCGGCCGCGACGAGTTGTCGGGCGACGACGGCGACGATATCTTGTCAGGCGGCACCGACGATCAGAGCTACACGCTCTATCAAGACCTGCTGCTGGGCGGTGACGGCGACGACACGCTGGTCGGCGACACCGGTGGCTCCGTAACCGCCGGCGGAAACGACTATCTTGTGGGCGGACCGGGCAACGACACGCTGTCGGCCGGAGCGGGCGACGACGTGGCCTATGGCGACGACGCAACGGAAGCCGCGACCGATGGCAACGACCTGTTCAGCGGGGGCAACGGCAACGACCTGTTGTACGGCGCCGGCGGCAACGACCTGATCGGCGGCCAATACGGCGACGACACGCTGACTGGCGGATCGGGCAACGACGTGCTGTGGGCCGAATGGGGCGACGATGTGCTGTACGGCGGAAATGGCAGCGACCTGCTCTCCGGCGGCGACGGCGAAGACGTACTGCACGGCGGCGCCGGCGACGACATCTTGTTGTCGGGCAACGCGGCCTGGACCTACGAACAGCAAAACCTGGATGCCGCGTCGGCCATCTTGGTGGTCTGGAGCAACAGTTCGTACAGCTATGAGGATCGAATCGACTTTATCTTGGGCAACACCACGCCGCCGGCGCCGCTGACGGAAGATCTACTGTTGGTGCCGGGCGATACCGCGTTCGAGGGTGAGTTGAACTTGGGCGAACTCAACACGAACCCGGGTGACGAAGTCGACGACCTGCACGGCGACACGGGCCGCGATTGGTTCTTCGCGCAGTTTGCCGACTCGATCGACACCTCCGACGCGGTACTGACGTCGAACGACCCGGACGAGATCGAAGTGACTACCGAGATTGGCGAGCGACCGGGCTTCTGATCGCGCGGCAGGCTGGTGGAGCAACGATCTGCGACAGGGCCCGGGGGCCGCGCACCGCGGTGGTCCCCGGTTGCACCCCCAATTCGGCCAGCGCCGTGGTGCCTGCCCCGCGCGCCGGTGGCCGGCCGTTTTGATCGTAGTAGGCCCTGTTTGGCGAAAACCGGGTCGTTTCCGCGCGCCCATCGTGGGCGAGGGGCCCTCGTGCACCGAGCGGCCATCCCGGCCGATGCCCCGTCGTACGAACAGCCCAGGGGGCGTACAATCGAACTCGCCCCGAAACGGCCGGCGGCGCGGACCATCACGCGCAACGCCACCGTTTTCGGCTGCCAGCAGCGTCGCGCTCGGCGCGCCAGCCGTGCGGCGATGGCGTTTGCCTTTCTTGCATTGCACCTGTTCGGCTGCGCCCCCTAGCGAGGAGTTCGCAAACCATGCCTGCCCCCAACGTGCCTGACCTCCCTGCGCCGGCCTGCTCTGCTGCCGAACTACTGACCCGGAAATGCACCCCCTGCGAAGGAGGCGTCGCGCCCTGTTCGCTCGAGGCTGCCCGGGGACAGCTCGAGCAGTTGCCCGGCTGGAACCTCTCGGCAGACGGCAGGCGGATTCGCAAAACCTGGCGTGCCAAGCATTTCATGGCCGCCATCGAGTTCTTCGATCGCGTGGCCCAACTGGCCGAAGCCGAGG
>CAYSXM010000012.1:0-17817 GCA_964434905.1 uncultured Pirellulales bacterium
CCCAACACCAGCACCGGCACGTGGCCCACCTCGGCCCGCACGGTGAACGACTCAAAAACCTCGAAATCGGCGCGCACTGCCTGGCAGAACGGCGCGAACATCGAGGGCTGCGCGAGCCAGGCCCGAGGTACCTCGCCCAACGAAATCAACAGCTCTAGAAGTTGTCGATCATCCAGTGCCAGAAACGAAGCATAGTGCCCGTTGACATGCGGGGGCCGAGTGCCGGCCAGCACCAACGCGCCCGGCGGTGTCCCGCGTTCGACCAAGGCCGCGGCCAGCGCCCAGGCCACGCACCCTCCCATGCTATGCCCCAACAGCCAGGTGCCGGGCCACCAGTCGGCTGGCAGTTCGGCCAGATATAGCGACACCAGTTCGTCGATATCGCGGCAAGGCGGCCCCTGGCTCCAGCCGTGACCAGGCGGATCGACGCTCCACACGCGCCACGCGGCTGGCAGATGGGCCGCCAACGGCCGAAACGCCAACGACTGACCCCCCGCATAAGGAAAGCAAACCAGCGCGGGCGCGTCACCGGCATCCCGCGCATCGCTCGCACCGCCCGGCGCCAAGCAGCGCAACCCCAGCCGATTATCGGCCAGGCGTCGATAGCTGCCGGCGGGCAAGTTGCGAGGAACCATGGCGAGGGATCACGCGGTGCGGGGGATGTCGGCACGACGGTCGGTGGAAAACCGTTCTAGCGCGGCGGAAACCGGTCCGCCTCGGCCGCGTGCGCGGCGAGGTTCAGGGTGCCAGTGGCATAGGGCTCGGTCGCGATACATGGAACGGTTGCCGCGCTGCGTAAAGTTGTCGTCGCGATTCCAGGTCGTTGGTGGGTTGGCCCGCTTGCCGGGTCAGCAGAATCGCACGCTCGGCCGTGGCCACGGCATTTTCAAACTGCCCCGCCTCGGCATACGCGGCGGCCAGCGTGTCGAGTAATGCCGGATTATTCGTGCCCGCGGTGCGGGCGACCTGCTCGGCCCAGGCCACCGCCTCGGCCCCCTGCCGCAAAGCAGGGTCGAAGTGCGTCGCCAGAATCCAAGCCAGGTTATTGGCCGGTTCGATCCAGCCGGGGCGCGCCAGTAGCGCGCGGCGGTAGTGCGCCACGGCTTCTCGCGACTGCCAGCATTCATCGTACACCAGCGCCAGTTGATAGTGTCCGTCGGCCAGTTCTGGGTTCCGCTTGACCGCTTCTTGAAAGCTGGACAACGACTGCCGGGTATCGCCTGCAATCCGCAGCGCCATCCCCCGAAAATACGGGGCCGAGGGGTCGCTACGATCGAGCGTTTCGGCCATTTGGAACTCGGCGGCCGCTTCGCGGGCACGCTGCTGTCGTAAACGCACATGGCCCAGGTGCAGGTGGTAGCTGGCTTGTCGCGGGGCCAGCCGCACTGCCTGTTCCAGCGCTTGCGAGGCTTCGTCAGCCCGATCGGCATCGGCCAACACGGTGCCCAGTTGATCCCAACTGGCGTCGCGTCGCGCGTCGGCCGCCACCACCTGGCGTAGCTGGGCCTCGGCACCCGCCAGATCTTTCGACTTGGCCAGCACCACGCCCAGGTTGTGCCGCAGGTCGAGATCGTCGGGCGAGTGTTTCAACCTGGTGCGCAGCACTTGGGCGGCATCGATCAACCGGCCCTCGGCTGCCAGGCGGAACGGGTCATCCGCCGACAGGGTTTCTGGAAACAACGTCTGTCGCAATAGCAGCTCGCGCGCCGCCAGATCGGGCGTGGCCAGGGCGGGTCGGCGAAAGACCGCCAGCAGTGGTTCGCGCGCGGCGCGCCACAGCACTTCATCGCCGGCGGCCAGTCGCGGTTCGGTGGCGTTCCCCGTGCCTTGAAACGAATTCGTTACATCGACCCACCACGGTTCGCCGGGACGATCGCTCAAGATCCGCTCGATACGTGGAAACTCTGCCGAGGTGAACGCGTGTAGTGCATAGCCCGACAGCGGCCGCGCCACGTAGCCCAACCGGGGCAGCGACAGGAAATAGACCACGGGGTTACCGACCACAATTGGGTGCTCGGCGGCATGTTCGACCAGGAAATCGACCAGCGCGCGGTTCGCCCGATGGTCGACCAGGTATTCGCGGCTGCGTTCCAGGATGGCTCCGGTGCGCTCGGGGGTCTCGGCAATGGGCAACCAGCGGCCCGAGGCATTCAGCACGTTCCAACACAACACCAGACCGGCCAGCGCGGCCTGTGCCGCGCGCCATTGCACGATGCGGCCGATCCAGCAGCCCAACCCGACCCAGGCGAACACGCAGGGAAGCACCAGGTAGCGGGGAATGGTGTACAAGAAACTCAGCATTGCCAGCATGCCCAGCACCACGATCGCAGCCAGCACCGAGCTGCCCTCGCGATCGAAGAGGATGCCCCAGCCTGCTCGCCAGCGGTTGACGCGGGTCGACCAGTTGGCCTCTTTTCCCGCGGCGTCGGACCTGGCCGGCGAAAGCAACCGCACCGCCAACACGACCACGAGTGCCACAATGGCCAAGGCGGTTTCAGGGCACCATCGCGCGGCCTGGAGCAGGTTCAACAACCCAAACTGCAAATCTCGCTGGAGGTGGTCGTAGCGTGAATAGGGCAGCCGACCGACCAATTCCACCAGGCATAGTTGGATATCGAGCAGCAGCGCATGAGCGACCACTCCGGCCACCACACCGCGACCCAGCACCCGACGCTCTTGTCGATCGAACAACAGCCAGCGCGCCGCCAGGAACACGATCGCGGCCACGGTCATCAAGCCGCCGGTCTGCTTCAGTGCAAAGGCCACAGCCGACCAGCCCGCCGCGCGGAGGTAGCGGCCAGAGGTTAGCTGACGTGCCGCCGCGATACAGGCACAGGTCATGGGCAAGTCCATGCCCAGCATGTCGATCTGGGTCGCCACGAGGGGTGTCGTCAGCGCCACCAGCGCCACCAGCCCGCCGCCCCACCAACCCGCTGCGCCGCGGGCCACCCAGGAAGCGACCGAGATGGCCAAGGCGGCCGCGCAGCCAAAAGTCAGCAAGTGACACACCACAAAAGCCTGAACAGGAGAGGCTGTGCAGCGCATGACCAGCGCTACCAACGTGGGCAGCAAGCTGATCAGATATACCGCGGACCCACCCTGCGCAAAGCGTCGTTCCTCGAATGCCAGCCGGTGGTAATCGAAATCGTGGTCGGCCAAGAAGCTGGCCTCGGTGAACAGCCCCATGGCCGAGTCCCAATAGGGCGGCTCGGTCACGACGTCCCAACGCCACAGCGAAATCAAGGCCCAGGCTGCGAGCCACGCGCACCCTTTCGCCAGGCGGGGGTGCCGCGCGCACCAGGTGTCGAAACGCCCGGAGCGGAGCTGTGCTCCGCGCTGGGCGAGGTGGAAAAATGCCAAGATGGCATGTTTCGACGGACTGCTAGGCCTCGACACGCCCGCGGTGGTGGATGGAATCGAACGCATGCAATCTGCTCGCAGGGGCGCGCCGCTGGGGCGGGCAATCGTTCAGGGCGCGCGGTACGGGCGCCGCGCGCGGTACAGTTCGAGTCGCCTGGCCATCTGCTGCGCAAGGTCGGCTTTGGCCTGTCGATCTGCCAAGACGCGACCTCGCTCGGCCGTGGCCGCGGCCTGTTCCCACTGTCCCGCTTCGGCATACGCCGCGGCCAGCGTGTCGAGCAATTCGGGCATCGCGTCTGGCAGGCTGGCGACCGCCCTTTCAGCCAGAGCGACCGCGGCCGCGCCGTCGCGAGTCTCCGGGTCCGGGTGGGTTGCGAGGATCCAAGCCAGGTCGTTGGCGGGGCCCAACCAACCGGGTTGTTCCTGGACGACGATCGCCAGATCGTGCGCCGCTGCCGACGCCCGGCCGCTGTCCATTTCGAGCCGCGCCAGATCGTAGCGAGCCTGGCTGTAGTTCGCACGCGTGACAAGGCAATCGCGAAAGACTTGCTCTGCCTCGTGAAGCTGTCCCGCCGCAGCCAAGGCATAGCCCAGGCTGTATTGCGCCCGCGCCCGGTCCAGGGCAAAGCGCACGGCAGCTTGACCCGTCGAGATGGCCGCCGCCGGCGTGCCTGCGTGGGCCTCGGCTAACGCCAAATTGCCCAGCAACTCGCCATCGCGGGGCCGCAATTGAACGGCCTGGCGCGCGTGTTGCAGGGCCTCGTTCCACCGATTCTGTTCCGACAGCGCCACCGCCAGGTCGTTGTGCGCTTGAGCGAAGTTCTGGTCGCGGGCCAGCGCCTGGCGAAACGCCGCTTCGGCCTCGACTGGGTGCCCCCCGCGCAGTTCGAGTTTGCCCAATGCGCGATGCACGTCGGCCACGTCGTCGCGGGCGGCGCGGGCGCGATCGATCGCGGCCCGCGCGTCATCCATCCGGCCCACCTCGATCAGTGCGGTCGACAACAGCACCAGGGTGTCGGCGGCCACCCGGCCGCGGATTTCGGTCGCCTGTTCGTAGTGGGGAATTGCTTCGGCATATTTCCCGGCATCGGCCAGCGTGCTGCCCCACACGCGATGCGCGATGTAGTTGGTCGGGTCGACCGCCAGTGCGTTGGCCACCATGCTTTCAGTATTGCGCCAGGTGCCCACCTGCCGATAGCAGAGACCGGCCAATAGCAGGGTCGCGGCGGCCGTGGCCAGCATGGCCAACCGCCCGCGCATCGGGCTGGTACCCACCAGATCGACACCAGCCCAACACACGCATAGCGCCAGACCAATGCCTGATAAATAGGTAAATCGATCGGCCAACCACTGAGGACCGACCTGAACCAGGCCGATGTTCGGCACCAAGGTGCCCAGAAACCAGAGCCAACCGACAAGCAGATACGGTCGCGATCGCCGCAGCACCCAGCAAACCACGGTGGCCAGCACCAGCCCCAGCACGCTGGCTATGACCGCCATGCGCGACGGATCGACGGCGCTACGTGGGTAGACAAATGCCAGGTTATGTGGCCAGACCGTCAGGGCCAGATAGGTCGGATAGGCGATCACCGCTTGGGCCAGGCGCGAAGGCCAGGGAAAAGTTGCCAGGCTGCTCATCGCTCCCCCGGCGCGCTGCGCGCCGATCGTCCACCAACTCGACAACACAACCAAGGCCAGCAGCGGTATTTTCTCGGCCACCAGCCGAGGCAACCGCGCTCGAGCCGCGGTGCCCCCGGGCGCAAAACCAAATCGGCCCAAGGGCCAATAGTCCAGCAGCCACAACACACAGGGTAATGTCACAAGCAATGGCTTGGCAGTCAGCCCCAAACCAAACGTCAGCACAACGGCCAGATATCGCCCCACGGTGGGCCGTTCGACATACCGCGCGTACAGACACAGTGCGCCCAGCCCCAAGAATAGCGACAGGCAATCCTTGCGCTCCGACACCCAGGCCACCGATTCGGCGCGCAACGGATGCACCGCAAACAATGCCGCCGCCGCCACCGAGGGTGCCGCGCGGCCGGTCATCCGAAAAAGCGCCACGGCCAGCAACACCACGCTACCCGAGTGCAGTGCCACGTTGCCCAGATGATGGCCGCCGGCCCACGTGCCGAACAACTGGCAATCGAGCATGTGCGATAGCCAGGTGAGCGGATGCCAGTTGCCCGAGTGATAGGCCAGCAGCGCCCAGCGAATAGCCGAGCGGCTGAATCCCCCGGTGACCCAGGGGTTGTGGCTGACATAGTCTTCGTCGTCGAAGCCGACAAAGTCGAAGGCGACGGTTTGCCCGAACACGCACCAGGTCAGCATCACCGTCGCCAACAGGGCCACTGGCCAGCGGCCCCACCCAGCGCCGGTGTGTCCGTGGGTGGTATTGGAATCCGGCATGGCAAGCTACGCAAAATCAGTTCGGAACGCGAAACAGGGACCTCGACCGGCCCTCCGCATTGGCCGGCACGTCGCTAGCAGATACCGGCTTCACTGCCCGGGGGGGACAGGCCCTCTCAAGTATAGGGTTTCGCGTTGGCATGTTGCTGCCGGGGGGGCCGAGGCCAAAATACGGGTCGTAGACGCCAAACCACAGCCGGGTGTTAATCGTACGCACGCACCGCAGTGGGGCCTTCCGCGCCGCGCCCGACCCGGTGTCACGTGCTGGGGCAATTGGAAGCCCGCCTATGTGGGGGTTCCGCTGCTAGCTCGTCTTGACCCCCACTGGGCTTCCTGGCACACTCCTCGCCGCGCGCCGACAGGCCGCCGGCATCCACTTGAAACGCGGGACTTCCGCGGGAGGCCGTCGCCAAATTCGACTCGGGATGGAGAGCGTAGGCCATGCACGGAAGCCGGTCGCTAGGGTGGTACCTATTAGGATTGTTGGCCTGTTCCGGTTGCGGCTCCGCGGAGCAACCAGGCGCGTCGGCCACGGCCGCGTCGGGCCAGGCTGCGGTCTCTTCGCCCGAAGCCGCTGCCGCGACACCGGTCGAAGCAGTACAGAAGTTTCTGACGGCTGTCAAAGCAGGCGACGACGAATTGGCCGGGCAACTGCTCACGCCACTTGCGCGGGAAAAAACCGCCGAACGCGACCTGATGGTGGCCCCGCCGGGGAGCGAAACAGCGACATTTACCGTGGGCGACGCTGAAGCTTCGGGCGAAGACGGTGCACACGTTGCCAGCGAGTGGACCGACATCGACGAAACGGGCAATCCTCATACCGACGCCATTGTTTGGATTCTGCGTAAGGAACCCGAGGGGTGGCGCATTGCGGGGATGGGTACCAAGTTATTCGAAGACGCTCCGCCGTTGTTTCTGAACTTTGAAAATCCAGATGACATGATCCGCAAGCAGCAACTGGCCGAGCAGGAAATGCAACGTCGAGCGCAGCTCGAAACACCGCTTCAGGCGCAGTCGCCCGACCCCAACAAAGAAATCAATCGCTAGCAGCCGGCCCTTCTGGCAACCGTGACCTGCTGTTGACGCGCGGTGTGACCCCAGCGTGGCGTTTGTGGCCTGCGAACCCGGCGCCCGCGCTATGGCGGTTCTGCTGCTTGGCACTTGGCTTTGGATTCACGCACTTCCGTCCACGCCCTCGGCGTCGCGCGGTATTTGGCCCGGCCATTTTCCGTACTAGCCAGCGCGGGGGCACGCTTCGGCCAGCTTGGGGTACGAGTTTTTCTTGGCCCGCGTAGCAATATCGAACGGGACAGGCGTCTTAACCGGGCGAGGGGCGAGCGAGACAGGCGAGGTCGACGGGGATATTCTTTGGGCCTGAATTCGCGCTGCAAGTCGTTGTATTAAAACGAGTTGCGTTACGTGAAATGACCACGAAACCGGGTCTTTCGCGTATCTTTTCGGCAAATTGTCGCGTTCTGGCGGCACTGCAGTTGTTTTTGGTCTACACTTGCCGGGCTGTCGTTAATGTCAGCCCACTTAGCCGCTTCTTCCCATGACGTCTATCTTGTCTGTTCTACACTTGACAAGCAATTACGCCATGTTAGTTTAGCGGCCTAGCCTGTGCAGTCATGCGCAAGCTACGTAATCGGTAAATGCTAACAGCCAGGGCAGTTGGCATCGGTTCGTACTGCGGACGCTGCTTTGCCGAGTGAATTCACCCTTTGGCGCCGTCGGCGGGGGGTGATTGATGAACGTAACTGACGGCGCACATTGGTTTCTTGGGAATCGCCTTTCGCTTGGGTACCTGTTAGTTGGGAGGATTCGAGGATGAATCGCACGTTGGTTATGGGGATCGCGATTTTTTTCGCGGTCGTAGGTATCGCCCTTTTGGGCGGTGAGAACAACAAGGCTGAGGCCGGTCGCCGCTGCCGTGGCGCTTGCAACGGCTGCGCCTGCGACGGTGGTTGCAGTGCAGACTGCGGTGGTAGCGCCTGCGATTGCAGTGGTCGTTGCCGCGGCCGTCGTTGCTCGGGTCGTTGCTCGGGTCGTCGTTGCTCGGGTCGTCGCTGCCACGGTCGGTGCTCCGGCGCCGCCTGCTGCGGCACTCCGTGCTGTGTCACCCCGTGCTGTGGCGTGTCGCACGATGGCTGTGGTGGCGATGCCGCCCCGGCCCCCGAGGGCGACGACGCTCCGGCTCCGGCTGCTGAAGCTCCGGCTGCCAGCTTGAATCGTGATTTCGGCTTCCGCGCGGTCGCTTTCCGCAACTAGGCCGAAGCGGTCCTCGCGGGCCGCTAGTGCGTGATCCACGTGGGGCAGGCCCTGACGCCCGAAGTGGTTCTCGCCGAAACTAAAAAAGGGTCGGACCTCGATCGTGGGGTCCGGCCCTTTTTTTATTCGCCCGCGTTCCGCGGCCCAACCCCCTGGTCTGCCCCGCCGTCGGGTAAACTTTCCGCACCTGCCTCGCGCGACGAGCCGAGCCGTAGGTGATGCACCCACGCGGGTGGCACGTTGGCCCACACCAGGTCGCGATCTTGTTCGTGCTCGTGCAGGAAGTCGCGCAACAGGCGATCCACGGCGGTCAGTCGTTGGCGTTCAGCTCCGGCGACCAGTCGTTGTTTCAAGCGGCGCACGCCGGCATATTCGAAGTACGACAGTATCCCGCCGGGCCGCAACAGCCGAGCGTAGGTGGCCAGCACCTCTTCCACGTGCGCCACGCTAAAATTGTTCAGCGGCAGCCCCGACACAATCACGTCGTAAACACCCCGGCCTGGTAACTGCTCCAGGCCGTGTTCCAGGACCGTGGCGCGGTCGGCGACTGGCTGGAATCGTGGATCATGCGCGAACTTGTCGCGCAGATTGGCCGCAAAGCGCGGATTGATCTCCACCAAATCCAGGCGATCGTGCGAACCCAGCGCCTGAATCAACCAGCGGGTAACGGCCCCCGTGCCCGGCCCGGCCTCGAGCACGTGGCGCGGCGGATGATCGCCGGCCACAAAGCGCACTAGCTTGCGGGCCAGCGCATGACCACTGGGGAGCACCGCTCCGGTGTGATAAAAGTTTTCGCGAAAGGCACGCCAAAAAACCCAGTGTTCGTCAATTCGGCGGCGCACTCAGAGCTCGCTTATTCGCAGGAATCCTGGCCTGGCGCCCGCCGGGGTGCGGTGCGCACGATCAATAGTCGTACCACACTCCCATCCCGATCTGTTGCTCGAAGTTCTGGAAAAACTCGTACTGCCGGCTCTTGCCGTTGAAATATTCCAGACCAGCTCGCAATCGGCGAGCCGAGGGCCCGGCGCCCTGCCATTGCGCCCCAGCCTGCACCACCAGGTAGCCTCCAAAGTTGAATTCCTGCCGCAGGTTTCCATGCACCGCGGCGAACGGCGTTGGCGCGAACCGGGTGGCACGCGGCGGGCTCAGTTCGGCTCCAAACTGCAATTCCCAAGGGCGCGCCCCGCCCCCGGTATAGACCGCATAGCCTGCCTCGCCATATACCCGAATGGCATCCGTCATGAAATAGGCCAGCGACGCGACCAGTTCGTCGCGCACGTAATTCACGCGCACGAACGCCGGATTGCGCAGCAGCAGCTCGTCGCCAGCGTGCGAACTGAGATGGTAATAGCCAAACTGGCTTTGCCAGCGCCCGCGACCGTGGGTCAAAAACGAACCGGCCCGAAAATCGGCCGCCAACAGGTCGCGGTTGGTTTCCAGATCGAGGCGAGGAAAACCCGCCCCCTCGACATCCAACTGCCACCCCTCGAGACGGCCCGACGTGCCCGGGCGTCCCCAGCGAGCCAAGCCTACCCGGCCCCCCAGGGCAATATCCCACACCCAGCCAAACTGCTGCTGGTACATGAACGAGCTTCCCAGCCGCGGCGCTTTGGGGTCGGCCAGGTATTGGCGGAATATCAAGCCCGATGGCAACCATTGCCAGGCGCGGTTGCGTTGCACGGCGTACGCGCCCGCCCAGCCAGGGCCGCCAGCAAACTGGCCCGGAAGTAGCGTCTGGTCGGGGTAGTTGCCATCGACCGAACCGTCGCTCCAACAAGCATCTTCGGCTGCCAGAGTTGGTTCGATATAGCCATCCTCGTAGGCCGCATCCGAGGGCGCGATGTCGCTCTCTGCGCGATTCAAGCCGGGTTCGTCGCCACCGGCGTCGGGCCAGAAAAGTTCTTGCAAGGGGGCGGTCGCGGGCTCGCCCGGAACAGCGAATTCCTCGGTGCCCGGCGGTACCGAATCTGCCGGATCGATCGCGGCATTCACTTCCATTCGCCGCGGCGGATCGTCGGCAGCCGACAACGCCAGCGGAACGAACGCCGCGGCGCAGACACAACCAATTAGCCGCGCCCAAAGGGTTCGGGGCCGGACTTGCATCGCAACGGCTGGCGCCATTCCTAAGTTGATCCACGGCGTCATGCGTCGTTCCACGCGAAAGCCAGCCTGAGTTCTTAGCCCGAATTATTCCGGAGCTCTAGGCAGCGGACGTCGAAAGTCGCGTACCCTCGCCCCCGGGTCGGCAAACTTGCGACAGGGGGTCCGTGTTCTGGTCGCTGCCCGCGCAGCGAGGCTCTGCGGTCCTATCACCGGGCCGGTGGGGCGGGTAGTTTAGGGGCTTGTGTTCGCGACGACCAGACGAAACTGGCTAGGTCGATGCACCAGAAAGCGGCCCCTGTTTCTGTTGTAAACTGCCTATCCTAACTCCCCTTCCGGAGCCTGGTTTATGACACCACCATGTCACCAACTGGCAAGTGCGATCCGATGACCAACGAGCAATCTCCGTGGGCTGTCGCGGTGGGTCGAATTCCCAGTGGCCTGTTCATTCTCACTGCAGAATATCAAGGCCAAGAAACTGGCATGCTGGCCAGTTGGGTGCAACAGGCCGGTTTCGACCCGCCCACCATCAGCGTGGCACTAGCGCGCCAGCGGTATCTGGCCGATTGGCTGACCGCCGGTGCAGCCATCGCGGTGCATGTGCTAGGGAGCCACGACAAGGGCCTGGTCAAGCATTTTGCGCGGGGGTTCGATCCCGACGCGCCTGCGTTTACAGGGCTCGATGTCGAGCGTGCCCCGGGCCGGGCTCCAGTGCTTTTGTGCGCGGCGGCGTACGTTGCGGCCACCACCACAGGTTACGTCGACGCCGGCGATCACCGAGTGTTCGTCGCCACGGTTACTGGTGGCCAATTGCGCGCGGCGCTGGAACCTACCATCCATTTGCGCCGCAATGGGCTGAGCTACTGACTGTTTGAACCAGATTTGCCGCGCACGCGCTAGCGAAGTTTCTCGCGGCCTTGTGCCCATCGGGTCGCCCGAGCCGGTGCGCGGCCCGTCGCCCCGAAAATTGACCGAGTAGCCGAAACATGCGACAATAAAGTGTCGTTATTCAATTGGGAGTGTTGCTGGTTTCGGGGTGTCGATTCGCGGCGGGGTCCATCGGTTCGTGCCCGCTGGACCCTGGCATAGCCCACGTTGGCGGAGCGATCCGCGGCAGCATGGTCCGAGCCTGAAAGATTGCCAGCCCACAGTGCCGAACCGAACGTGGCGCGGCAGCTTTGTCCAACCACCATCGTTGCTGATTTGCGTCTTCACCTAGACGCCAGGGGGGCCGGTCACGGTCTTTTCTGGCCGCCATAGCACCTAAGCCCGAACTATTCATGAGCTTTTTGCTGCGGAAGCGAACGTGTCGCGTCTGCTGCGTCAAACCGTAATCGGCCCTGACTCACGTATTCAGGAATACGCTGCGCGGCCGGGTCGCGATTTTCCTTTCAGCCGCAACACTTTCGACTCCTCGCGACGAAGTTTATGAATAATCCTGGCTAAGACTTTTCGCGACGATGTTCGCGAATTATCCGGGCCAACGGACGGCGCAACCAGGACCCGAACCATTCGTGTTGCGTGCCAGCGCGCTGGCGCAGGAAAAGGTCGGACACCGGCCAAGCCGGTGGCAATTGCATCGCGCGACACTACACGCCTCATCGTGCACGCTTTTCTTTCGCCGTCCCCGTAGGGCGCAATGCCGAGACAGCAGATGCTTACCAACTCCGTCAACGCTGGCTGGCGCAGGCGTTTCTGGCCGTTCCTTAAATACGCCACCTTGTTGTGCGGGCTGGCCGTGGTCGCCGTTGGCGTCGCCGCACGCGGCCCGAAGTATTATCGGAAACTGGCGAGCAAGCGGCACGCCGCGCGGCTCGAGGCGCTCATCGCCGACGAGTTGCAAGCGATTCGTCAATCGAGCTATCGCGAGCCGGTGGTTGCGGACGATGAGTTGCCCCGGCCTGTGTCGACGATCAATCGCCTATTGCCCGACGTTCCATTTGTCGACTTAGTCGGTCGCAATGGTTCGCTGCGCGAGTATCGCGGGCGAATACTCGTCATTTCGATGACGTCGATCGGCTGCCCAATCTGCAAGAAACTCGTCCCTGCGCTATCGCGGGTGGCCGAGGAGCATGGCGACGATCAGGTCCAGTTTCTGTTGCTGAATGTCGAGCGTGATAGCAGCCCAGAGGAACTGGCAGCGCACGCCAAGGAGTTTCCCGGTTGGCGGTACGTGCGCGATCCGGATGCACGCCTGGCCCGGGCGCTCGCTGCCCGAACAACGTCTGAGACATTTGTCATCGACCAGGCGCAGACACTGCGCTATCGGGGCGCGGTCGACGACCGATTCGATGTCGGAGTGAGCCGGCCCGAGGCACAAGCCGAGTATTTGCGTGTGGCGATCAGGGCGGTGTCGCAGGACCGACCGGTCGGGCTACCGGTGACGGAAGCACCCGGTTGTCTGCTGGGATTGGCCCCCGCCGAAAAAGTCACCGAGCCGATAACTTGGCATCATCAAATTGCCCGATTGGCTCGGCACAACTGTGTCGAATGTCATCGCCCCGGCGAGGCGGCTCCGTTTTCGCTAGAGACTTACCAACAGGTAGTCGACAAGAAGTCGATGATCGAGCACGTGCTCGCCGAGCGAATCATGCCGCCTTGGTTCGCGGATCATCGGTTTGGCGAGTGGCGAAACGATCGCTACATTTCCGACGCCGATCTGGAATTATTTCGCCAATGGGTCCGAGAAGGCTGCGTCGAGGGAGACCCGGCCGACAGCCCGGTGCCGGTCACGCAGGCGTCGGGGTGGACCATCAGCAAGCCCGATGCGGTCATCGACGTCGAGCCGCAGAAGGTGCCAGCCGAGGGAGTGCTGGAATGGGTGAAGATACCGGTCGATTACGCCGTACCCACGGACCTGTGGGTTGCCGAGGCCGAGATCCGTCCTTCGGTTCCTGAAGTGGTGCATCATGCGATGCTGTTCGTGGAATATGCGAAGGACGATCCTCGCGGTGCCGCACAGACTGAAGGCGAGTCGGCCGATGGCGGCGGTGGTAACGGATTCTGGCTTTCGTATTTTCCTGGTCGCAAGGCGTTGATTCTGCCGCCCGGGCGCGGGAAGCTTATTCCGCGGGGCGGGAAGATTTTCATTCAGATGCATTACACGCCCTATGGCGAGGAAGTTGTCGACCGCCCGCAGATCGGCCTCAAGTTTCTACCTGGCCTGCCGGAAAAATCGGTGGTCTCTGGCGCGGTAAACGGCAATTCCATGATTAGCATCCAAGCGAACTCTCGGGCCGAATACGTCGCCGCGGAAACGGTGGACGAAGACATCAATTTGGTGTCGGTGATGCCGCACATGCACATCCGCGGTTCGGCGGCCCAGTTGTTCATCCGATATCCAGACGGGCGTATCAAGACGCTACTGCATGTTCCCAAATATGACTTCAATTGGCAGGTGTCCTACGAGTTCCCCAAACCGCTGCTGGTGACGCGCGGCAGCCAATTGATCATCCGCCACGAATACGACAACCGAGTAGAGAATCCGAGAAATCCGGACCCGAAGCAGGTGGTGCGGGGGGGAGGACTGACGACCGATGAGATGATGTGCAATTTCTTCGATTGGGAGCCCGCCGGCGAGGAGCCCCCACCCGGGAAGACAAGGCGCCCATTTACTCCCTAGCGATTTTCACGGCCCCTGGCTGCGGATTTCCACCCGCGACCGGTAGCCCGGTCAACGACCGGAACCTCGTCGCGAAGAAACGAAGATGTGTGGCGCGGAACGGAACAGCCATCGTCGGCCCGCGCCGCGCGGGAGCGACCAGTTGAGGTTGGGGCGACCGCAGTGGGGCGCGCCAGACGCGGCGCGTGCGGTTCCGTGGTAGAAGGCACAGCGCCAGTTCGGGGTCAACAGTCGCAGGCGATTCGACAGCAACCAGTAACCATGCCCCGCAGTGCGGCCAGGCCGGTGGCGGGATCATATTGAGGAAGCGATGCAGTCCACCTCCGTTCGCTCGGATACTCCTCGGCCGTTCGCGCTGCCACCTCTGGAAGCAGACTTGGTACTGCTGCACGCGCCCGCTTTTTTCGACTTTCGCGATCGCCGGGATATCTACTTCCCCTTCCTGGGAACCTCGGGCGATGTACCGATCACGCCGCTGTACGAGTATTTTCCGGTCGGTTTCAAGACGCTACAGCGGTTTCTCGGCGACCGCGGCCACAACGTCAAGCTGCTCAACCTGAGCACGGTGCTGCTGCGCTATCCGCGCATCGACGTCGATGCGCTGCTGTCGGCCATCAACTCGCCGCTGATCGGTATCGATTTGCATTGGATGGTCCACGTGCAAGGCGCCCTCGCGGTGGCGGAAAGAATCAAGCAACTGCGGCCGGATATCGCGGTGATTCTCGGTGGCATTTCGTCGACCTATTTTGCCCAGGAACTCATCACCTATCCATTCATCGACCTGGTGATGCGCGGCTACGAAACGCTCGAGCCCATGGCCGAGCTGTTGACAACCATGCGCCGGGGTCAAAGGCCGACCGGTGTCGCGAATCTGCTCTGGAAAACCCCCGATGGCTCGATTCAAGACAATGGCCTGAGCCACTTGCCCGATACCTACGGCTGCGGCATCGATTGGTCGCAGCAGCCGCAAGGAAGCGACGAAACAGGCTTTCAGATCCTCGAGGTGTTGTCCACTCAAAACGCCGGCTGTAGCTACAACTGTGGCTGGTGCGGCGGATCACGCGAGGCTTTCCGGCGCATTTTCGGCAAGCGTCGGGCCATGGCGCGCAAGCCGCTGCCAGAGGTCAGCTATGAATTCGAGACCATGAGCCAGATTCCTGGTATCGAGCAGTATCATTTTTATTCCGTCGGTTCGTACAACGAGCCACGAGAACGCCTGGTGCATTTTCTCGATCACGTTGGTAAAACCGCGCTGAAATCGATCAGCTACGAACAATTCCATCTGACCCCCGACGATATCTTGGAGCGGATGGTCCAGGCCAATCGTCGCACCATCATCACGCTCTCGCCCGAGAGCCACGACCTGCAAGTCGCCAAACTGGCCGGACGCGGCGTGTACACCAACGACGAAATGGAAAAATGGATCGACCGGGCGCTCGACATCGGTATCCACCAGATCGACATCTGGTATTTCATCGGCATGTGCGATCAGGACGAGCGATCGGTAATGGAGAGCGTCGACTACTGCCGGCGCCTGCTGCGGTTGTTCAAGGGAAAGAACGTCAATCCCATGGTCTGCCCCATGATCCCGTTTCTCGACCCCGCGTCGGAATTCTTTGAACATCCAGAGCAACACGGCTACCGCGTGTTTCACCGGACGGCCGAGCAACACCGCCGCGGCATGGAGCACGCCTCGATTATCAACCGCATCAACTACGAGACGCGCTATCTGAGTCGCGCGAACCTGGTCAACGTGGGCTTCCGGGCGGTGCGCGAACTCATGCAGGCCAAGGCCTCGGAAGGCATCTTGCCGGGTTCGATCGTGCGAGATTACGTATCGAAGATCGACGATGCCCTGCGGATGATCCCGGCGGTGCACGAAGTCGACTGCCTGGCCGATCCCACGGCTCGAGCGCTGGAACTCGACAAGCTGGGCGACGACATCGTGGCGCGCAATCGCCTGATCTTCAATTCGGGCGTGATGAACCAGGCGTTTCCCATCAATCGCCAGATTGGCGGCCGATGGTTTGACGAGCTGGGCTGGGATGCCGCGGTGCTGGAGCAATCGATTCTTGGTGAACCGTGCGAGGGCGCGACCGCGTTGCCAGTCGCAGCAGCATCGTAATCGATAAAGCAATCGACCCCCACCCCCGGTGGGTGGCTGGCCCGCGCGTGGCCCCGGTAGAAGGGCAACGGCATATCAGGCCGCAATTCCACCACGGCGCACTCACCTGCACGCCAGGGATAGTGCAACGCGTCCACGCAGGAATTGCTATCAGGACGTGCGCCCAATTGCCCAACCCACCCACCTGATAAGCAAGGGTCTCTGTGGTGAGTTTGCGGCCTGGAATGTATACTCGGTGGCCAGATCGATCAAATGTTAACTAAAACGATCAACGTGGTCACCTTCGGGGCGGTTGCCTTGTCCTGAGCAGCGTTGGTGCGGTCCGTAGCCCTGTGGGCGGCGCGGCGCGAAAGACCCGGTTTAGCCAGAGGTAGAGGCCATGGACGACGACGTCCCGGAAACGAAGCTGTCGGCGGTCGAAGGGTTCAAGACCCAGAGCAACCTGTTGCGGGGCACGATCGCCGCCGAATTGGCCGCCGGACAAGGCTCGTTCGGCAAGGCCAGCGTGCAGTTGCTGAAAAACCACGGCACCTATCAACAAGACGATCGCGAAACACGCGTGCGCCGCGAGGGAGCCAAGTCGCAAAAAGCCTATAGCTTCATGGTCCGCACCCGCGTGCCGGGCGGCAAGCTGACCAGCGCCCAAATGCTGGCCGAGCTGGACCTGTGCGATGAACTGGGCAACTCGACTTTGCGCGCCACCACCCGGCAAGGCTTGCAACTGCATGGCATCGTGCAAGGCGACCTGCGCGAGACCATTCGCCGCATTCACCAGTGCCAGCTAACCACGCTGGCAGCTTGCGGCGACGTGGAGCGCAACGTGATGTGCTGTCCGGCGCCCTATCATACCGATCCGGTGCATGCCGACATGCAACGCCTGGCCGACCAGTTGGCAGAGCACCTGGCGCCGCGCACCCGGGCCTATCATGAAATCTGGCTGACCGACCCCGATTCCGGCGAGCGCAACCTGGTGGCGGGCGGTGCCGAGGCGGCCGAGGTCGAACCGATCTACGGACCAACCTATTTGCCGCGCAAATTCAAAACGGCGATCGGCCTGCCCGGCGACAACTGTGTCGATCTGTATACCAACGACCTGGGGCTATTGGCCGTTTGTCGCGATTTTCGCATCGTGGGCTATAACGTGCTGGTCGGCGGCGGCATGGGCGTGACCCCCAGCGCGGCCAAAACGTTTCCGGCCTTGGCCAAGCGCCTGGCTTTTGTCACGCCCGACGCCGTGATCGACGTGGCCACCGCGGTCATCAAGGTACAGCGCGATTTTGGCGACCGCGCTGATCGCAAGGTGGCGCGGCTGAAATACTTGATTGCCCATCGCGGGCTCGACTGGTTCCGTGCCCAGGTGGAAAGCTATTTTGGCGCCCCCTTGGAAGACCCCCACCCCGAGGATGTGTGGGGCTTCGACGATCACCTGGGCTGGTCCGAACAGGGCGACGGCCGCTGGTTCTACGGCTTGAACATCGAGAACGGTCGCATCGCCGATCGCGAAGGTTGCCGGTTGAAGTCGGCGCTGCGCTCGGTGTGCCAGGACCTGGCTCCGCCGCTGCGCATTACGTCGCACCAAAGCGTGTTGTTTTGCGACCTGCGTGCCGAAGATCGCGACCGGCTAGAGCGCACGCTGCGCGATCACGGCGTGCCGCTGAGCGAGGAGATTTCGACCGTTCGCCGGTGGTCGATGGCCTGCGTGGCGATGCCCACTTGTGGCCTGGCCGTGACCGAAAGCGAGCGCGTATTGCCGGGCATTATCGATCAATTGGAAGCCGAACTGGCGCGGTGGGGTTTGTCTCAGGAAAAGTTCACCGTGCGCATGACCGGCTGCCCCAATGCTTGTGCGCGCCCCTACAACTCGGATGTCGGTCTGGTGGGCAAGGCCCAAGGCAAATACACGGTGTTCGTGGGTGGTCGATTGTTGGGAGAC
>CAYSXM010000013.1:0-17501 GCA_964434905.1 uncultured Pirellulales bacterium
GTGTGACGCAGCAGACGCGGCACGTTCGGCTCCGCAGCAGAAGGCTCATGAATCATTCGGGTTTAAGCCCGGAATACTGCGGGCCTACTTGCTCGATCGCATCCGTCCCACCGAGCCAATTAGCCGGATCAGGCTGCGCTTGGTGGTCAGGCCTTGGCCCGGTCGGCGGCTGCGTTTGGCGACCTCGGCCGCGCGAAGGGTCAACTCGGCCGCCGCCGTTCCCACGGCACTGCCTTCGCTGGCAATTTCGCTACTCACGCGGTGGACATCTCGCCAGGTGCCCGCCTGAGTCGCGGCGATCATCTGGTCGATCTGCGCGGGAAGTCCGTCGGCAAATCGCTCCACTCGGGCGTTGTTTTCAGCCAGGGTCTCGGAAAGTTTTCCCAAGGCACGCAATCGAGGCAGGCTGGCTTTAGCGGCCATAGCGACACGACTCCAGGCAATGAGGGGGATGCGGGCACTCAGCCCGAGTTTTTCATGAGTATTCTGCAGCGGAAGCGAACATGTCGCGTCTGCTGCGTCACACCGCCATCGGCACGGACTCACGTGTTCACCAAAATGCCCCCGCGCGCTGGCAAAGCCAGTGGCACCCAGAGCACTGGCAAAACCAGTGGCCCCTGCGACGAAGCTCATGAATAATCGGGGCTAACAGCGATTCAAGCCTAGGTTGCGCCCGGCGCGCTGCGCCGCGCCTGCTGCCCAAAACCGCGATGTATTCCTCTAGGCCAGAAAGCCTGTGCGGATGGACCACCAGTGCTGGCCGCGCCAGCCGCTACGACCCCACCCGGAAGCTGCCCGGTCGCTGGGGCGATGCATGCGCTGGGCCCCGGGGCGATTCGCGCAGGGGGCTCGCGTGTTACTGCAATTTCCCGCGCGCCTCTAACGGCCACACGGCCTTTACCTGCTCGCGCTGGGTTACGACAAATTCGTCGTGCAACACGGTGGTGAAGTCGGCATAGCCAGGGACCAACCGCAGCTTCTGGCCCAGTTGCAGCAGATCGTCGGGGCCGTCCCACTCCACTCGACAATGCTCGGCCGACAATTGCGTAATGCGCAGTTGCGGAAAATCTAGAAAGCGGGGCGCGCACAGGTCGATGTGCTGGCTCTTCCGCCCGGCATCGAGGATCGCCCGGCGCGGCGCCGGCCGGCTGACCACGCTGGTCCACAGTGTCAGCGCGAACTCGAACTCTTCGATGTGACAATTTTCGCGATAGAAGTTGTCCATGAACACCACGCCCCCCGACTGCAACTCGGTGATCCCGCTGCAGTCGAGCGCCGTGAGCGAGGAACCGGTACCGCCCGCACTGACAATCGGGCAAGGCCATCCACGCCGTGTCAGGCGATCGGCCTCGCCGGACAACAGGGCCAACGCTTGGCGGATGCGGCTGGCTTTCTCCTCGCCGGGTTCGACCTGCATCAAGTGCCCTTCGTAGCCCAACAGCCCGACAAAGCGCAGTGCCGCGGCGAGTTCCACGCGCTCGGCGAGCGCTGTGACAGCCGGACCAGGTTCAACCCCTGCGCGATCGAGCCCCAGGTTGACCTCGACCACCACGCGCGGCGTCACGCCCGCGGCGCGCGCGGCGGCGGCCAGATCGTCGACCTGCTGGGGATGGTCGACCGTGACGATCGGATCGGCCACGCGGCACAGCGCCATTAGCCGCGCGAGCTTGATCGGGCCGACCAACTGGTTGGCGATCAGCAAGTCGTGAACTCCCCCCGCCGCAAGCACTTCCGCCTCGCCCAATTTGGCGCAGGTGGCTCCGCAGGCGCCCAGCGCGGTCAAGCGCCGTGCTATCTCCGTCGACTTATGCCCCTTGGCATGGGGCCGCCAGAGTTTGTTCTTGGCGCGGCACATGGCGGCGAACTGCCGGGCATTGTCCGTGAATTTGTCGAGATCCAGGCACAGGCACGGCGTGTCGAGCGACGTCTCGCTTTGGCCTACTTCCGGCCGGTGGTCTACCACGCCAATCGCCCTCCGTCGATGACCACTACCGAGCCGGTCATGTAGCTCGAGGCCTCGCTGGCCAGGTAAACCGCCAGCGGGCCAATCTCTTCCGGATTGCCCAACCGCCCCAGCGGAATCGTCGCTTCAATTTCAGAGCGCAACTCGGGCCGCTGTGAAAACCAGGTTCTGTTCGCGTCGGTCAAGAACGTGCCCGGCGCGATGGCGTTGACGGTCACGTTATGGGGCGCCCAGTCGGCAGCCACGGCTTTGGTGAACATGGCCAGCGCGGCCTTGGTCGTTTCATAGGCCCGTCCGCGCATCGACTTGCCGGCCACAAATCCGGAGATCGACGCCACGTTGATCACGCGTCCCCAGCGGCGGGCAAGCATCGCGCCCCCCAGTTCCTTGGTGCAAATAAAGGCCTGGGTCAGGTTCAAGTCGACGATTTGTTGCCAGTGTTCCAGGGGAAATTCCTCGGTGGGGAAGTTCACCCGCCGGCCGCCCACGTTGTTCACCAAAATGTCGATCGGCGGCAGTTCGGCCAGCACCCACCGGCACAGCGCCTCGGCGCCGGCGGGCGTGGCCAGATCGGCGGCCAGCAGCTCGATGGTGTTACCGGTTCGGCGGACCTGCTCGGCCACTTCGGCCAGCCGCGACTCGTCTCGCCCCACCAGGACCAGATGGGCGCCCGCTTCGGCCAGGGCGCAGGCGATCTCGCGCCCTAGCCCTCGGCTGGCGCCGGTCACCAAGGCCCACCGCCCATCGAGTCGAAATTTGTCGAACACGCTCATCGTGGCCGCCTTGTGACAGCAGATTCGGCTGGCAAACGCACATCCCCTGGCGCACCGAGAGCACGGCGCCAGGTAGTTCGGTTCCCAGCTTAGCGGTCGCCTGCCGAACCACCAAAACCGCTGGCTACCCGCTCGTCTGCCGGACATCGCAGGGTGCCGCGCTGCGTTGTGGAAGAAACGCTTGCACTCGCGCTCGCCGGCAGCCATGTTGGTTGGCCACAGCCCAGCGCTACGGGCTGGTGGAGCGTTCTGGCCCGTTTTGCCCGATCGGTTCTCGGGCACTTCGCGCCGGGCATGACCCAAGGAAACGGTCCGCATGACCCTCGTGGCTTCTCCTGTGTCGGCGGCGTTTCCACCGCATCCTGGTTCGCCGGAAATGCCCCGGTGGGACCGGGGCGAGTTGATCGCGCCGCCACGGTTTACGTGGCGCAATTGGGCCGCCATGTTGGGCCCCGGGCTCGTGGCGGGCGGCTCCGCCATTGGTGGTGGCGAGTGGTTGTTGGGTCCCGAGGTCACGGCTCGCTATGGTGGCGCGGTCATGTGGATCGCCACGCTCAGCATCTTGGGCCAGGTACTCTACAACATCGAAATCAGCCGCTACACGCTGTACTGTGGCGAACCGATCTTCACCGGAAAATTTCGAACTTTGCCGGGCCCCCGATTTTGGCTCGGTGTGTACTTGCTGTTGGACCTGGGGTCGGTGTTCCCCTATCTGGCAGCCAATGCCGCCACACCCGTCGCCACGATCTACCTGGGCCATGTGCCCGATCCGGTCCATGTCGATTTCGACCGCTGGCTGATGCGGGGGCTGGCGTATGCCATTTTCCTGCTGGCCATCGTACCGCTGTTGTTCGGAGGGAAGATCTACAACTCGTTGCGGGTGCTGATGGGGCTGAAAATCTTCGCCGTGCTGGGCTTTCTGTTACTAATGGCCACGCTGTATACCGGCCCCCACGCGTGGATCGACGTGTTCTCGGGCTTCGTCAAATTTGGCAGTGTGCCGGTGGTCAGCGGCGAAGATCGCAACGGCGACGGGAAGATCGAACCTAGCGAACAGCGCACCGACGCCGTCGACAATGTGTTCCTGGCGCTGTGGCAGGGACGACCACTGCCCACGATCGACTTTTCGCTGATTGCCACTCTGGCGGCGTTTGCGGCGATCGCCGGCCAAGGCGGCCTGACAAACACGCCGATCAGTAACTACACACGCGACCAGGGCTGGGGCATGGGGCATCATGTGGGGGCCATTCCCAGCGCATTCGGCGGCGTCCAGGTGCAACTGTCGCATGTCGGCTGCGTGTTTCCCATCGATCCCCAGGCACTCGCGCGCTGGCGCGGATGGGTGCGGCATGTGGCGCGCGACCAATTGGTACTTTGGATGCCGGCCTGTTTTTTCGGCCTGGCACTGCCCAGCATGCTCAGCGTCGAGTTCCTGCCCCGCGGCACCACCGCCAACGAGTGGACCGCCGCCGCCATGACCGCCGGCGGCGTGGAAACCCGGGTGGCCGCCGTGAGCGGTGCCGCCTGGGGCCATGCGGCTTGGTTCATGACGCTGTTTTGTGGGTTCTTGGCCTTGGGGCCTACTATGGCCACCACGGCCGACGGCATTGTACGCCGCTGGGTCGATGTGTTGTGGACCGCTAGCGGGCGGTTGCGCAAACTGGAACCGCATCAGATCAAGGGAGTGTATTTCAGCGTCCTGGGCATTTGGGCCGTGTTCGGTTTGCTGGTCCTGGTGCTATTTCCTACCCCGGGGCCGCTCATCAAGTTCGCCATGCAGATCTACAACCTGGCGTTGGGGTTTAGCTGCTGGCATACCCTGGTGATCAATTGCACGCTGCTGCCACCCGAATTGCGGCCAGGATGGTTGGTAAGGATTGGACTGGCTTTGTCGGGTTTCTTCTTTACCGCCCTGACAGTGATCACCGTGCTGAATAAACTAGAGTTGCTGTAGTTGTCGGGTTCCCCTGGCTTGGACTGGCCCCTCTGAGTAGGGTAGGGTACGTGCCGGCCCGGGTCGTGCCACCCGGGGCGAGGGTGCGAGCCCGGCGTCGATCGGCCACCCCCCTAGGCACAGTCGAGTGGCCACCGGGTGTGCTACTTGATGTAACTCCTTGGCGTTTCGGTCGTGCTGGCGTTTGTCATGCTGGTCAAAATCTACCGCTATCGAGTTCGCGCCGACCGCCAGCCGCTGTACGACCGCGTGCAGCAGCGCGCGGCCGATGTGTATCGCGAACTGGGCGTGCCTCCGACCATGTACTATCGCAGCCAGGAAGATCCCCAGGTGTGGATCGAAGTGCATCGCTACAGCGATGCGGCCAGCTACGAATCGTTCGTCGCCCGCGCTGCGCAGCATCCCGAGATCGTCCGGCTGTGGTCCGATTTCGAGGCCACGCTCGACCGCGAGTATCCCTCGACGATCGAGGATTTCGCGGAATCGCTCCCCGCGGAATCGTCGCCACAGGCCGCTGAACGGGGCTCGCCCTCGGGTGTTCCGGATCGCGAACGCGGCGAGTCCGAGAGATTGCCGCCGCTGTCGCCGATCGTCGAGTTTGGCCCCTTTGGCGACTCCGACGCTGCCGACGATTCGAGCCCGGCGTTGTCCGACAACCATGACGCGCGGCAGGATCTCAGCGAAAAAACGGCGGAATCTCCGCCACGCGACGCCCCGCGAGCATATCCTCCAGATAGCTGGCTACCGACTCAATGATCGATTCGAGTAGCACCTGGCCCACCTCGGCCCGCGCTGCCGCCGGCGCCGAATCACTCTGATCGGCCACGGCCTCGCGTCGCACATTCTCTGGAAATGCCGCCAGCGCCAGCGCCGTCTCGAATTCCTGTGCGTGGCCTGGCGACACGCCTGTCGTCAGGTGTGCCTGCACCAGCGCGGGGTCCAGCACGTCCCAATAGGGCAGGAAATGCAGGTTAACGCCCGACATTTGCAAGAACTGATCCCAGGCACCCCGGCAAGCCGCGATGTTGCCGCCGTGCCCGTTGAGCACCAGGATATGGCGAAAACCGGCCCGGGCCAGGCTGTCGATCAGGTCGTAAAGCACCGCCAGAAATGTACCGGGCTTGAGCGTCAGCGTGCCTGGATGCCGCATGTGGTGCTCGCTGATACCCGCCATCAGGCCCTGCGCGACCAGCACCCGGGGCGCTAGCCGCTGGGCCACCGCCTCGGCCACCACGTTCACGCTGCGCCAGTCGTGTTCCATCGCCAGATGTTCGAGATGTTGCTCGATGGCCGCCACAGGCAAGATGCAGCCGGCCAACTCGCCCGACTGCATCCGTTGGCGAAACTCGCGTCGCGTTAGCTTTCCCAACAGAACCTGCTTGGCGTTCATCCGGGACTTTCGAAGCTGGTGGCCGTGCATCGCGGGGACCCGATCGTCTCATGTTAGCACGACAGCGCCATGTCGCGGGACCATGGGCAATGGGGAACTGCAAAGTGAATTGCCAGTCTTGTAGGTTTGCAAGTCAGGCCTTGGCCTGACGAGACCTATCTCATAGAGCGGCTCTGGATGCCACCGTCTGTGCCCAGTGTTCTGGAGTCGGGCGGTCAATGCATCGCGACAAATTACCTGGATGATTCGGGCTCAATCGACGGCGATCACGCGCGGCTCGTACGACTGCTCGATAGGTGCTCGGGCTACGATGATGGCGCCCGGCCGCAGACGGCGCGCCGCTTCGCGTGCGGACGCTTCCGACTGGTCGGGCGCGGAGGTCCCTTGAACCACCAGCCAAAGCTGGTCGTGGGGAATGCCCTGTCGCTCGAGTGACCAGCTTGCGCCGTCGAGATACTCGACCGAGGCGGCGATCCAGCCGGCCGGTCCGCCGTAGAAATGTGCCTCTCGACCGCACGCGTGTTGCGCGGTCAGCAACCCCAGTGGTCCTGAATGAACTTCGACCAGCGCACGCAGTTGCTTTGCAAAGGCCCGCGGACATGTGCCCGTGGCGCAGGGCACGTTGCCGCACAGTCCGGTACTCTTCCCCGCCGGGGCCTGGTCCGCCGGCAGATCGCGCGCTTCGCATTCGGTCATCCAGACAGGCACGACTTGTTTTCCCGGTGCCAGCGCGCGCATGGCCGTGACAAACCGCGCTGCGGCATCATCCACTCCGGCCTTGGTGGCGGTCGCAGGCACACCGTAATCTAGCGCCCACCGGCATTGCAGATTGCCACAACCGCACGCGGCGGGGCCTCCTTGCAGGTCGTTGAGCAACAGCCCACGGTAAGAGTCCGGAACCTTGGCCAGCAACTGCTCGACTCGTTCCCGATGTGCTTGGAACGCCTCGGCGTAGCCAATCGGCACCCAGGGATAGGCTTTGGCCACTTCGCCAGTTTGGGGCATTTTTCCGGCTGGAAATCGCGCCAGCCAATCGGGGTGCATGCCGAGCGCGGCCATCCACCGCGGATGCGCGTCGGCCAGGTGCGGATTCCTCGCGATCTCGACCCAATAGTAGAGATCCATCTGGGCCGTGGAAACGGCGCTTGCGGCGCCTCGATAGGCGTCGGCCGTGTGCTGTTCGTCCAGCGGCAAGACGACGGCGCTGAAACCCTCGTCGCGCCACGATGCAAGCTGCGCTGGCGTGACCACGTCGGGCGTGACTAGGACCATTTCGGTTGCCTGGCCGGCGGATGCGGCCGAATGGGCCTGGCCGCTGACATCGGGCAGGCTGCCGACCGCGAGGTCGTGAATTTCCGTGTGGGGGTTCTCCGCCGCCCAGGCGAACCAGCGGCACTGCACCGAGTCGATCCAGGTCAGGGCCTGGCCTTTGAGCGGCCCAGACGCGGCGCGCCCTTCGACGCCAAATCGAGTTTCCGTCTGGCGGTCGAGAAACGGCGCGCCTGGTTCCGCTGCGTCAAACTCCAACCGGCCGATGCGCGCTGGCTGCTCTCCCTCAAGCTGCGTGGCATAGGCCGCGGCGGTGCGTGTTGCGGGATACCAGAGAATCACGATTTCCTGACCGGCCAGCACGTCGTACAGCACACCGCCGTCTTTCGGCAAGGAACTTAGAGGATAGGCTCTGCGCGCTTCACCGATGGAGACGCCCAGCACCGGGGCCGTGTCGGCCAGGCGCTGGTCGGCCGGCGGGCGCGTTTTTGTCGACTCGGCGTTGTCGTTCTGCGGCAGCTCGGTGGGCTGGTATTTCTCGAACATTCGGTAGGCGACCGAACCTGGATAGGCCTGGTTCCAGTAGCCCCAGTTGGTCGGAATCGTGGCAATGGGGCGGAGTTGTTCCCCCTGGCGCGGTCCGGCGAACGCGCGGCCTGAAAGCGTCGAGAACAGCGTGCCATCCTTGTGGCGCATGACCACAATGCCATTCCGCCAGCCGTGGAAGCGGAAATCAAGCGACGGTTCGTACCCGCGCGCGAAGCCGGCATCAGGGTCGAACACAAACACGCCGTAGGTGTCGCTGATGACACGATAGGCATTCAGGAAAAACCGAATCGGAATGGCGCCCCCTTCATATTTGCTCCGCGTCCAGGCCAGCACCGGATCGTCGGCACGCAGGTCGCCGGCGCGCGCCTTGGCCTCGTCGATGCAGTGCGAACAGTTGGGGTTCACCAGGGTCTCGAACGCGTCGGGCTTGGCGAACAAGACCGGTTCTTCCGCAAACGAGTGCGAGCCGAGCGCCTGCGCCAGACACCAAGTGAGTGTCAGGGCGCGCCGGAACACTGCGGTTCGATGCCATGGATCACGCACGTTACACCTGGGATAGGGGATTGGCGATTTACCGGCAACTTGGGACGATGGAGCCGTTCCAGGCCGAATTGTAATCGGCACGCTTCCGGTGCCACAACCGCCGGTACCAGACATACGAGTGACCAGGAGCAAACCGCGATGAGTGCACACGTTCGCCACCGAGGTCCCTGGACCCAGCGCGTTTTGGTGTGGTCGTTCACCGTGGTCTTGGCGGTGTTGTTGTATTGGTTGATCGGCTTCCTGCTGTCGGACATCGGAAATCAAGCCGGTCCGGATTATCAGGCGATCGAACAGCGGTTATTGGATCCCCAACTGACTACCGCAGGGACCGAATTGGCCGAGCAGCTAGCCGAGACCGCGCGAAGCATCGAACGGGAAACCAACCGGCAACAGGTGCTCCGCGACAGCACCGCCGAAGCCCAGCGGACGATGGCCCAGTTGTTGGATTTTCAGCGGCTGGCGATGGCCAAAGGGGTGACACCGTCGGCCGAGGAACAACAGGCATTGGCTGAAAGCCAGTCGTTGTTCCTGGAGAATCAGCGTCAATTTCAAGAGCTGAATCAGCAGATCGGCGCATTGGAGAAGAAACGCGACGCATTGCAAGAGCAGCAGCGCCTGCACGAAAGCCGGTTGGAAAAAGCTCGCCTGCCGATCGAGGCCGAATTTGCCCGGCAGTGGGATCGGCATCGCTGGCGATCCGCCCTGCTCAAGCTGGGGTTGATGCTGCCGTTGATGATCGTCACTGGTTGTATTTTCTTGAAGTGGCGCACCGCGTTGTATGCCCCGCTCGTATTTGCGCTGGGGGCTGCGGTCGTGCTGCATACCGGTCAGGTGATGCACGAGTATTTTCCGACGCGCTGGTTCAAGTACCTGTTGATCGGCACCTCGTTGGCAGTCGTGTTGCGCGCGCTGGTGTATTTGGTGCGATCGATCGCACATCCCAAGCAAGAGTGGTTGCTCCGCCAATATCGCGAGGCATACGAGCGGTTCTTGTGCCCCATCTGCGAATACCCCATTCGTCGCGGCCCGCTGAAGTTTTTGTTTTGGACCAGGCGAACCGCAAAAAAGTTGCCTCTGGCGATCGCAGGTTCAGAGGCCGAGGCCGAAACGCCCTATTGTTGTCCGCTGTGCGGTACCCAGTTGTTTGGCAAGTGTCCCGTCTGCCAGGGAATGCGGCATTGCTTGTTGCCCGCCTGCGAGCACTGCGGAACCAGGCAAGTGCTGGCCGAGACCACGGGCAGCGCGGCCGGCCCAGTAGAACAATGAAAGACGCCGCTGTGGGCACGACAATTTTCGACGGGCCGCCTTCTGGCAAGCTCTCGGTTCACGCTGCCAACACCAGGCTGTTCCCCCACAGGTCGGTTTTCGCGCCACTCGTCCACTGAAACCGAATTTTCCGGCTGCCGTGGCAGCCGGCGCTTGGCGGTCGTCAAGACGGGGCCTAAAACGGTCGCATCGGTTCGATTAACGGCCCCCACGGTCGCGGGCAAGACCGCCGAGCCGGCATTCCGAGCTTGGCTTCGGCGCACGGCAGGGTCTATAGTGACAGCCAGCCGTGGGCCAGGCGTAAGCCGCCTGTCACATGCGCTACGATGCCGAGTCCGCACGGTCTGGATCACGTGCTCTCGGCCAAGAGCCGCAGCGCGTTCGGCGCGTGTCGAATGCGTTCCGATGTCGAGCGGTTCGCACCGAGAGGCCGTAAGGACCTGACAGCGCATTTCACTCTTCTAGGGAGATTCCCATGCGTCGCACGAATCGTCGGGCTTTTTTGTCGGACGTTGGTGGCAGCATGTTGGCCGTGGGCTTGGGCGCCACGCTGGCCAGCGACCTGGGTTTTTCCACAGCATTTGCCGACCAGGGGTCGGATGCCATCGCGCTGGGCGAATATGCGGCGCTGGTCGAGCTGATGCGAAGCACGCCTGCCCCGGAGTTGCAACCGCTGCTGGCTCAGATGATTGTCGAGGGGCAAGTCGATCTCAAGAAGTTGATCGGCGCCGGAGCGTTGGCCAACGCTGTAACGTTTGGCGGCTGTGACTACGTGGGGTTCCACACCGCGATGGCCATGCTGCCGGCATTGGAAATGAGCCGTCTGTTGGACGATCGACGTCAGGCGTTGCCTGTGCTGAAGGTGCTCTATCGCAATGCGCAGCAAATTCAGAGTGTCGGCGGGATGTCCAAGGTCTCGCTCGAGGCCGTGCATGCGGCCGAGCACGCCTCGTCGGGCGATGTCGGCACCGAGATCCGCGACGCCTGCCGCAAGTTGGACGTGGCGCGGGGCGAAGCATTGTTGGCCGGGGTCGGCGGCAACTCGCTCGACGCGTTCCAGGCCTTGCAGCCTGCGATCCAAGACGATTTGAACGTGCACCGGTTCGTGTTCGCTCATCGCACGTATGGGCTCGTGGGATTGCTCGGCGAGGAGTTTTCCTACTCGATGCTGCGGCAATGCGTGCGGTTGTGCGCCGACCACGAACGCGACCGAGTCGAGCACAAACATCCTGAGTCGCCCGTTCGCGCCCTGGTGCCCAAGCTGCTCGACCAGTACCACCTCGACGGCCTGACGCTCGGCCACCGCGACCCGGGCGATGCGGCCGTCAACGACTTGTGTCTGGCGATTTACAACGGCCCCCACGACGTGGCGGCCGAGGCGGTTGCGTCGGCCCTGGCCGATGGTATCGACCCGGAAGTGATCGGCGAGGCGATTTCGCTGGCCTCGAACCTGTATGTTCTGCGGCAGGGTACCGACAAATGGCGCACGCACGGCGATTCCGCAGGTGTCCATTCGTCCGATGCCACCAATGCCTGGCGCAACATGGCGCGGATTGCCCAAGGGCGATACGCCGTTTCGGGATTGATCGTGGCAGGGTATCACGCAGGCATGCTCTCGCCGCCGTTTCAGACTCCCCCTTACCCGACCGACGAACATCGGGCCCAGATCGTGGCGCGCGACGCCGAGAAATTGCTTGCGGAAACGGACGACGCCATTCGACACAACGACCAGGGGCGGGCCGCCGCGGCGGTGCAGATTTACGGCGAGCAGGGCTACTCGGTCGAGCCGGTGCTCGATTTGTTGCTGAAATACGCGGTCAGCGAAGATGGCCGACTACACGGCGAGAAATACTTCCACACGGTGCGCGAAGAGTTTCGCACCATTCGTCCCGCCTTCCGCTGGCGGCAGATCGTGGCCCTGGCGCGTGTGACCAGCAGTGCCTATGGCTACAATCGCGACGATCAGCAAGGCTTCCGGGCAGCCGGTTACGAAGAAGCTTGCCGGCTGCTGAACGTGGAAGCGTAAGCCCCTGTGGGCTCTTGTTTCGCCGCGCCGACAACGGGGTCGAAGTGCGTGCTTTTTCACTTCCCAATGTTCGCTTGGCGCGCCCCGGTCGCCGCGCGCCCTGACCACGCGGCTCCTCTACCAGCCCGGTGATAAACACCGTCGTGGCGTTTTTGCAACGTGGCCGATGGCAGCGTGGCCGATCGAACCGGTACAGGCCGATTTCTCGGCGTTCCGGTCGGCGCGCAACCTCCGTGGCCAGGCCGACGGGCCGCCCCACGGGCACGATGTGAACTAGATTTGCAAGGGAATCGACCGTGGTTCCGCCGCTGCCAGGCCTCTGCGGGGTCGGCGCACCGGTCGCCAACAGAACCCGCGAACCGACGCAGGCGTCGTTCGATGCCCCGACGGACGACGACCGCGGATAACGCACGGTCGCCATCGCTAGTTCTTCGCAGTCTGCGGAGCGCCCAACGAGCAGGTCTTGTCTACCAATAGCACAGCGCCACGAGGAAGCACCATGAGTTCGAAGCGGAACGTTCGGCGAATCGGGTTGGCCGCGGCACTATGCTGTGGCGTTTGGACGGCCTCGCTGAGTGCCGAAGACGTCTTGCTGGCCGATGGCCGCGCCTGGCCCGGCCGGATGCTCACCGCGCAGGCGGGCCGAGTCGATCTGTTCTTCACACGCGGCGGGAGTTTGCCCGATGGAGCGGTGCCACGCGTGCAAAGCCTGACCACGCTGCCCAGCGGCCAGGTGGTGTCTTGCAGCGGTCTAGACCGCATGATCTTCGAATTGGTGCCCGGTGGCGAACGCGTGGTACACCAAGGGGGCTACCTGGCGCGGCAAGTGCGCACCGACCGCGACGGCACGGTGTATTGGAGCGGCCTGGAAACGCCGCTCGACAACAACCCCCTGCCCGATGGCTTTATCTATTCGTGGAACCCATCCACGAGTGAGACCCGCACCGTACTCACGTTCTCGCAAGGCGACGTCAACCACGATTGGTGGGGCGCCTTCGACGTGCGCGATGGACGCGTGCTGGTCGGCACATTCCATCACCCCACGCGAATCTACGACGTGTCGGTCTCGCCGGTCGCGTTGGTGTACGAGTTGCCTTTGGCGGCCACGGCGTTTCGCCACGCACAGGACGGCAGCTTGTGGGCCTGTGACGGGCAGGGCAAATTGTTCCGCTTTGCCGATGCGACCCGCCCGGAACATCCGGAAACGATCGTCGACACGCCCACCGCGTTTGTCGATTTTGCCTTCGGCCGGCCCCCGGCGCGCTAGCCGCGGTTAGCTTTCGGCAAATGCTGCTGGACAAGGCAAAACTGGCACCCAGAACCGTGGCACGGGGGCTCGACGCCCCGTGCGGCAGCGCGACCGAGATTCGCTCGATACGAAGCCTGCGGCCTGTCGGGGCACATCGCGAGGATATACCCACACGAGCCGGGCGCAGCGCTCCGACCGAACGAATCTCGATCGCTGGCCACCGCGATCCATGACCTTCTGCTAGGCCGATCGGCGCCGCCGCCAGACCAGGCCAGCCAAACCTGCCAGCCCGGTGGCCAGCATGCCGAACGTGGCGGGCTCGGGCACCGTGGGATCGTTCGGCGGCGTGTAGAACAGGCACTCCTCGGTGCCGTCGGGCAGCAGCCTGCCACCGATTCGAATGATCGACGGTTCGGCGTTGGTCACGGCGTTGTCCCAATTGGTGCCCACACCCGGCGTGGCGCCATGGTAGCTACCGTTTTCAAACTGGCTGACATAGAACGCGCAGTCGGGTCCGACCGAGGCCAGGTCGCCATAGGCACCGCTGCCCGTGGCAATGTCGGTGATGGTCGGCACGCCAGTGTAGCCGGGGCCCAGGACATAGCGTGAGATGGTGCCGTCGTTGTTGTTGCTGTACAGGGTGCTCGAGGTCAGGGTGGCGCTGAATGCCAGACCGTCGGGATAGTGCGGCGTGGCAAAGCTGTTCACCACGGCGCCCACGCTCGACAAGATGGTGATGCTGCTATTGCTCTGCCCGGCCACGGCGATGTTTCCACCCGGCCCGGCCACCATGCCGTCGATCAGGAAATTTGCCGAATAGATCAGCGTGTTCGTTGTGAGGACCGGATCGTAGATGTAGACATTGCTGGCGGCGCTGCCATCGGAATAGGCGATTCGTCCGTCGGGCATGGTGGTCACGCCGTAGCCGGCACCGCCGACGGTTCCGGCCAACGATTGCGCCGGCGCGGCCCAGTTGGCGGGGTTGAACCGCTGTAATCCGCTACCTGTGACGGTGTAGATCCTGCCGTCGAGGCCGTTGGTCATGCCATAGCCGGTGGTGGCCAGCCCGGTGATCGGGTGCGAGGCGACCGTCAGGTGGAGCGAAGTGCCCTGGTGCTGGGGAGGGATTTGCGTGGCGCTGTATTCCAAGATCGTGGAGCCATTGCGGGTGAGCAATTGGCCGGTGCTGGTCCAAGCCATGCCGGGCCCGCCCACCAGCGGCCCCGTATAGATTTCTTGGGTATAGCCGGGGTCTAGTACCGGGTACTGCGCGGCGTGCGCGCGGGATGCGACGAATAAGCTTGCCAGCGCCGTCGTCAACAGCGTGCAACCAACCACCAATGTGCGACTCATGAGCGTTCTCCCTGATAGAAAAAGGTCACGTTGCCAGAACTTGAAACCGACCAGGGAACATGCCTCGATTGCAACCAACGGTCGCCAACCTGCCGCGACCAATCTGCCGCAAATTCGAGCCTTCCGACTGGCCAAGCGGCGGGATTGTCTCATCCCGGTGGTGCTCCGTCCAACAAATTCTGTCGATTACCCTAGCGAAAAGCCTGTTTCCCAGCGTTCGCGGTTTGACCCCTTTGCACCGGGGACCTAGCATGAGCAAAGTATTGAGAGTAGCGCACCTGGTCGGCTGTCTCCTGGGGTTGTCTCTCGCCGAGTGGGCCTGGAGCCGGGGCGCCCGGAGGTCGGTTGAATGCTCTATCTGCGCGGTGCCACTGGCGACTTACGGCGAACCTGGTCGCGCCGCGACCTGCTGCGCGTCGGCATGGCCGCGAGCGTAACCGGTTGGGGCGCCGCGAACGCGCTGCCAGGAGTGGCCCGGGGCCAAGGTGTCGATCCCTCGGCGGGTGCGGGCGGCGTGCCCCGTGGGTTTGGCCGAGCCAAATCGCTGGTGCTGGTGTATTTGTTCGGCGGCCCCAGCCACATCGATATCTGGGATATGAAGCCCGACGCGCCCAGCGGCATTCGGGGCGAGTTTCGGCCGATCGCGACCAGCGTGCCTGGTATCGAGATCACCGAGCATCTGCCGCTGCTGGCGCGGCAGGCCCAGCGCTATGCGTTGATTCGTTCGCTGACGCACGGCGATAGCGCGCACGGTTCAGCCTCGCACACGATGCTAACGGGCCGCCGACCGCGCAACTTGGGCGAGGTACCGCCGCGGGAGGACGATTTTCCTCACTACGGCGCGGCACTTGCCAAGCTGGAAACGCCTCGCCCGGGCGTGGCTCCGTTTGTGGCCTTTCCGTGGACCATTTCCACCAGCACCAACGTGGTGCCAGGCCAAAACGGTGGATTTTTGGGGGGCGCTTGCGACCCCTGGCAGGTGCGTCCGGCGGCGCCGGGCCAGACCCTGTTCGATGTTCCCTTGGCGACCTTGCCCGATCGGGTCGATGCACACCGGTTTGACGAGCGGCGCAGGCTGTTGGGGCTGCTGGAATCGCGGGGGGGAAGCTTGGGGGGCGATTTGTCGACGGTTTATCGACGGGCCTTCGAGTTGTTGTCCTCGCCGACGTTTCTAGATGCCTTCCGCGTCGAGCGCGAATCGGCCGTGCTGCGAGAACGCTATGGAGAAAACCTGTTTGGCCAAAGCCTGTTGTTGGCGCGGCGACTGGTCGAGGCCCAGGTGCGCACCATCGTCGTGTATTGGCCCGACCGCACCGAGCCCGACGCATTCAACAACAACGGCGTGCAAGACAAGGTGGCCGTGCCGGCCTGGGACACGCACGGGCTGCACGTGGGAAACACGCCGAACTTTCCACGGCTGCGCGATCACAATTTGCCGGTGCTCGATCGGGGCCTGACGGCACTGCTTGACGATTTGGCCGAACGGGGACTGTTAGACGAGACGCTGGTGGCGGTGACCGGGGAGTTCGGCCGGTCGCCCAAGATCAATCCCGACGCGGGACGTGACCACTATGGCCACGTGTTTTCCGCGCTCTTGGCCGGCGGCGGCGTGGTGGGGGGCCAGGTGGTAGGGTCATCCGATCCGATCGGTGCCTACCCGGCCAGCGAGGCAGTGACCGCTGGCGATTTCGCGGCCACGCTGTATCACGCCATGGGAGTGCGCGCTGGCGATGAACTGCACGACCGCGCTGGTCGACCTTATCGTCTGGCCGAAGGCGCGCCCGTCAAGACGCTGTTTGGCGGCTAGTGCGCGCCCCAGCATCTTCCCCGTCTCACGCAGGCACCCATACGCTCGACGGCTCGTTCACGGTTCTTTGGTAGCCATCACCTACGACATCTCTCGACAGCATTCATGACTCATCCGAGCTTCCAAGAAGATGTGAACCATGGCCCCGATGCGCCCGCCTGTGGCCAGGTATCTCCGGCCCTGTTGGCCGAACTGGTAGGTGTGCCGCTAGCGCTGGTGCGACGCTGGCTACGCCGTGGACTGCTGTTACCAGTTTGCCAGGTGCATCGCTTAGCCTATTTCGATTTCGCCGAAGTGACCACCGCTCGACGGCTAGCCGGTTTGGTGTCGGCCGGCATCTCTCCCTCCGCGCTCGAACGACAGCTCGCGGCGCTGGGTCGTCTGCTGCCCGAGGTCGATCGCCCTTGGGCGCAACTCGACGTGGTGCTCGAAGGCCGTCGGTTGTTGCTCCGCCAGGGCGACGATCTGGTGGGCGTGGGAGGCCAACTGTGGTTCGATTTCGACGCCAGCGACGACGACTCATCACCTGCAGTGGCGGGCACCGTGGGCCCAGGTGCCTCGACCGATTCGCCCGATGACCTGCTGGCCATGGCCGAGGCATGGGAAGAAGCTGGCCAACTTGCGCCGGCGGTGGAGGCCTATCGGGCAGTGTTGGGTTTGGGTGGCGCCAGCGCGGAACTAAGTTTTCGCCTCGCGGAATTGCTTTACCGCATGGGCGACGTGGCCGCGGCTCGCGAGCGCTATTACTTAGCGCTGGAGCTCGACGACGATCTGATTGAAGCCCGCGCCAACCTGGGTTGCCTTCTGGCCGAAGAAGGCCAACTGGAACTGGCCGCGCGCGCGCTGGAAGGGGCCCTGGCAATTCACCCCGACTATGCCGACGCGCACTATCACTTGGCACGGGTGCTGTGCGAGGCGGGGAACACAACCGCGGCGCGGCCGCACTGGGAAGCCTTCTTGAGGCTGGCCGGCGAAACCCCCTGGGCCGACGAGGCCCGGCAGCGACTCTCGGCCAGCGAGGATTGATCGCCAGCACCGGTCGGTCGAAGCGATCAGTCCGTCGCATGCTTCAATAGGCTGCTATACTGCAGGCTGCCGACCGGAGGGCGCCGATCCCCGTGCGGCGGAGTATTTGCGATGCCACGCCGTTCCCTGTTGCAGCCGGCACGTTGGCCACGCCGCGACGTGCTGCGCGCCGGCAGTCTGGGGCTGTGGGGGCTGTCGCTGCCCGGTTTATGGGCTGGCCGGGCTGCCGCGTCGCCCCCGACCACCTCGTCGGCCACGCGCTTCGGTCAGGCCAAGAACTGCATCTTGCTGTTTATGTGGGGTGGCCCGGCTCATCAAGACACCTGGGACCTG
>CAYSXM010000014.1:0-17184 GCA_964434905.1 uncultured Pirellulales bacterium
CTCGAAGATCGGCGGTTGATGGCCGCCGGTGGCACCGAGCAGCTCACCGGGCTGGGCGGCAACGAGCCGGCCGTGGCGGTCGATCCCAACAATCCTAACATCGTGGCCGTGGCGCAGTTCCGCACGGTATCGGTCTCGCGCGACGGCGGGCTGACGTTTCCGACGGTGGTCAACGTCAATGCGCCGAACGGCTATGCCGGCGGCGGTGGCGATCCGACCATGTCGTTCGACACCAACGGCAATTTGTACTTCGGCTATTTGGCGCGCAATCCCGCGCCGGCCGTGGCAGGATTGGATCTGGCGGTGTTTGCGGCGGTGATCAATCCGCAGAACGGCGCGATATTGCAAAACCAGGTTGTGGCGCTCGAGGGCAACACCTTCCAGCACGACAAGGAATGGTCGGCCTCCGACTCGTGGGTGAACAGTCCCTTCCGCGACAATTCGTATTTGGTCTGGACGCGGTTGGGGGCTGGTTCGGCGGTGCTGTTTTCGCGGTCGACCAATGGCGGCGCCGCCTGGTCGGCGCCGGTGGCGATCAACGGCGCAGCCCAAGGCTTTGTTTGGCCCAGCGAAGTGGCCGTGGGCTATAACGGCGACGTGTGGGCCGGCTGGCACACGTTCACCGCCAACAACCTAGGAAACCTAGGGGGAATTCGGCTGCGCAAATCGTCGGACGGTGGCCTCACGTTCCAGCCCGAAGTCATCCCTTTCCCGGCCGGCACCGCGGATATCACCGACAACGCTCCGCCGAACCCGGTGATGCCAGGCTTGCAGGGCTGGATGCAAGGTTCGGTGCAACCGCGCATTCTGATCGACCCGGTGCGGCCCGACCACATTTACGTGGTATCGGTCGACGACCCAGACAACAACTACGCGGCGGGCGACCCTTCAGATATCGTCTTCGCGCGCTCGACCGACGGGGGTCTGACCTGGACGCGCAGCACGATCAGCCACGCGCCATTTGGCACCATTCAGGTCATGCCCACCGCGTATCTCGACGAGGAAGGCAACCTGGCTGTGAGCTGGTACGACACCCGGCGCGGGTTACCCAGCGTGGGCCCCGACCAGGTGGCCGGCAACGGCGACGACAACCTGCTGCTCGATGTCTACGTGACGGTGAGCCGCGATGGCGGCCTGACGTGGAGCCAGGACTTCCAGGTGAACGAACAAGCGTTCGACCCCGATCTGGGTCCGCCCACCGACCGATTCCCGCCCAGCCAGGTGTTTCGCATTGGCGAATACAACGGACACCAGGCCGATTCGAACCTGGCCTTCGTGGCTTGGACGGCCAACAGCGGCAACGCGCAGGATATTGCCTTCGACGTGTTCTGCATGGACTCGGCATTTTCCGATCGGTTCGAGGCGAACAACACCCGCGCCACGGCCACGAACCTGGGTTCACCCAGTTCGCTAACGCTTGACGAACTGACCATCGATCCAGGCGACTCGGCCGCCGACGAGGATTTCTTCCGCTGGCGCGCGCCGGCCAGCGGCGTTCTCGACGTGGGCTTGCGCTTCGTTCACCGCGCTGGCAATCTCGATTTATTCATTCAGGACATCAACGGCAACACGATCTTGCGCGCCGACAACAATCTGGCGCAAAGCACCAGCACCGACGACGACGAGCGGGTGGTGTTTCCGGTCGTGGCGGGGCAAGACTATTTCATTCGCGTGATCGGCGTGGGGGGTAACACCAACTGCTACACGTTGGAATTGCAGAACGATCCGGCCCCCGTGCCGATCGCCGTGGCGCTGAACCCCGCCGACGATTCGGGCATGAGCAGCACCGACAACATCACGAATGTCTCGCAATCGACCATTTTCATTTCGGCCGATCTGAGCAATTTCGCGGCCTTGGGCATCGACGTGCTGAGTGCCGCGGAAGTGGCAGCGCTCGACGCCGGTGCCGCGGTCGAGGTGTTCGTGGGCGGGGTGTCGCGCGGGTTTGCCACGCCCGTGCCGGGCTCGAACGACACCGTGTTTACCTTCACATTTGGCGCCGGGCAATTGGCCGAAGGGGTGAATTTCATTCAATCGGCGGTGCGGATGTTTGACGGGCGTCGCACGGCAGGCTTGGCGCGCAACCCCGCCAACGGCCGTACGCAGTTCTCGCCCCCCTTGTTGCTCACACTCGATACGACCGCGGCGGTGCTGCCACCGGGCGCCGTACCCGACCTGCTGGCTTCCAGCGATACCGGCATGTTCCCCGACGACAACATTACCAACCTGCACCAGCCGGCCTTCCAGGGCGTGGGCCCGGCGAATGCCATGGTTCGATTACGTGCCAACGGCTTGGTGGTGGGGCAGAGTTTTGTCGGCAGCGACGGCACCGACGGCGTGTTGGGCAATGGTCTGGGCACGTGGGAAATTACCGTCGAACCGTTGACCGACACCACCTATGCCATCACCGCTGAATACGAGGACAAGGCGGGCAACATCAGCTCGACCGCGGCGTTCGCCACGCCGCCGCCGACGGTGGTGATCGATTCGATCGCCCCCAACCAACCCTATCTGGACCTGGTTTCCACGAGTGATTCGGGCCGCAGCAACACCGACGACGTGACCAACGACAACACGCCCACGCTGAGCACCACGGCGTTTGAGCTGATTCTGGCGGGCGATCCGCCGCCGGCACATCTGATCAAATATCGCATTTACGATCGCCGCCAGACCGGCCCCGAAACGCTGGTGGTCGATTCGTTCTTGAATTTCGGCGCGATGGTTGCGTCGGGCCAGTTCAACGATACCCTGGCAGCGCTGACCGACGGGGTACACAACCTGAAACTCGAGGTGGAAGATCGGGCTGGAAATATCAGCCACGCGTTTTTGTTGTCGATCACCATCGACACGGTGGCGCCGCCGCTGCCGACGTTGGGCTTCGACCCCACTACCACCGACACCGGCGTGGGGGGCCAAACCGGCACGCTCATCGACCGCATCACACGCACCTCGGCCCCGGGCTTCGTCGGCTTTAGCGAAGCCGACTCGATTGTCCGGCTGTTTGCCGACGGCCAGTTTTTCAGCGAATTCCTGGTCAATGGTTCCGATCGCAATGTGGGTATCACCACCGCGGTTCCGCTCGACGGAAACGGCGTGCAGGGGTTATTCAATGGCCAATATCGCGTAGCGACCGACACCGATTTGAACAATCCGTTCGCCTTCAACGAGTTCGACCGACGCCGACAAATGGCCGTCACCGCCGAGGACCTGGCAGGCAATCTGTCGGGGCTGGGCAACGGGCTGGCAGCGGCCAACTTCTTCGACCTGTTCCTCGACACCCAGGGCCCGCAAGTAGCGGGCCTGGCGATTGCCAATGCGCCCGGTTTCAACCTTTTCGCGGGCAAACCCGTGGCGCAGGGCCCCACGCCCTTGGTGTTCGGTATCGACGTCGCCTTCTTGGATCAGCCAGATCGCCTGGGGGGAGCCTTCCCGTTTGTCTATCCCGCGGTGAATGTTCCGTTGGCCCTGAACCTGGGCAACTACGAATTGGTGGGCGACCACAGCGGACCAGTGGCGATTACCAGCGCGAACTTTAGCGACGCGAGCGTGGACGGCCAGCCCGGACGCACCACCATTCGCCTGAACTTTGCCTCTCCCCTGGCCGACGACCGCTATACGCTCCGCGTGAGCCAACGAATTAGCGACGACGCCGGCAACCCGCTCGACGGCGAATCCAACGCCGTGGGGCCGAACGACCCGCCGGAGTTGCCGTCGGGCGATGGCAACCCGGGCGGCGACTTCGTGGCGCGGTTCACCATCGACAGCCGTCCTGAAATCGCCACCTACTCCGAAGGAAGTGTGTACGTCGATATCAACGGCAACTTCTTGTTCGACCCCCAAGGCCAGAACAACGACACGGTGAATCGCGACCTGGTGTTTTCCCTGGGCTTCGCCACCGATGCCTTGTTTGCCGGCAACTTCGATCGCGCCGGCGTGGCCAACGGTTTCGACAAGCTGGCCGCCTATGGCAAGGTGGGCAACGACTGGCGCTGGCTCATCGACGAAGACGGCGATGGCCGAGTTGATCTGAACATTGTGCAACCGCCCATCTTGGGCTTTGGCACGTCGGTGCTCAACTCGTTGCCGGTGGCCGGAAACTTCGATGGCAATGCTGCCAACGGCGACGAAGTGGGACTGTTCACGGGCAACCTGTGGATTCTCGATTCCAATGGCAACAACATTCTGGACAACCTGGATCTGACCACCGGCGGCATCGGCAGTAACCTGGTCGGATTCCCGATCGTGGGCGATTTCGATGGCGACGGCTTCGACGATCTGGGTGTGTACAACAACAACACGAACCAATTCCAATTCGACCTGGCGTTCAATGGGTTCGCCTCGTTTGCCGACCAGGTGATTAACTTCTCGACTAACGGAAATCAGTTCACCGCCAACGGCCGGCTGGAACGTCCGGTCGCGGCCGACTACGACCAAGACGGCATCGACGATATCGGGCTGTGGATTCCCGGCCGTCAGGGTCAAACACCGCGCGAAGCGGGCGAGTGGTACCTGCTGCTGTCGGACGACTTCGCGGCACCCGGCGCGGCGCTGGCGCGGCTCACCGGCCAGGTGAACACGCTCGACCATCCGTTCACGCCCGTGCCGCTGGGCACCGACCTGTTTGCTCAGTATGGCGACGAATTCGCGCTGCCATTGTTGGGCAACTTCGACCCGCCGGTTGGCCCGGGCGCGGCGGGGGCGGGCCCGTCGGGCTCGAACGGCGTGGGCTTCTACTACGGCGACTCGGCCAATTGGTTCATCAAGCACCAGCAGCAGCAGGGTGTCTCGGACGAGGCGTTTAGCTGGGGTCCGGTGAACTTCGACTTCGACTGGCTTCCGCTCGTCGGCGATTGGGACAACGCACAAGACGATTCGCTGGGGCTGTACGACCGGGCCACGAGCACCTGGTTCCTGAAGAACACGCGCGGCCAAGGGGTGTCGGATATCACGTTTCAATATGGGCCGGTCGATCGCAATTTTCTGCCAGTGTTCGGCGATTGGAATGGCGACGGCACCGACGGCATCGGCTTCTACGATCAATTGACCGGAACCTGGTTTATCAAGAACTCGCTGGGCCAGGGGTTATCAGACCAGACGTTTCAATACGGTCCCGGGGGCACCGGCTGGTTCCCCATGTTCGGAGATTGGAACGGCGATGGAGTCGACACGGTCGGATTCTACAACTACAACACGGCCACTTGGTTCTTCAAGAACTCGCTAGGGCCTGGCCTGTCGGACATTACCTTCAACTATGGACCGGCCGGTCAAGATTGGTGGCCGCTCGTTGGCGACTGGAATGGAGACGGTGTCGATACGCCCGGCTTCTACAACTATCACACCGGCACCTGGTTCCTGAAGAATTCGTTCGGCCAGGGCACGTCGGATGTGGTGTTCAACTACGGCGCCCCGGGAGCACACTGGGTGCCGCTGGTCGGCGACTGGGACCTGGGCACCCTGATGCTGGCCGGCGAAACAGGCAGCGGCGCGCCGGCGCTCGACCCCGGCGCACTGGCCACGGTGGCCGATGCAGGCCTGGCGCGCTGGGCCGCCTGGGGACTCGATCAGCGACAATCGCAGCTCCTGCGAGATGCTCGCGTGGAAATCGCCGACTTGCCCGATGGTCAACTGGGCGCTGCCTATGCCGGGACGGTCTATCTCGATCGCGATGCATCGGGCCTTGGCTGGTTCGTGGATCGCACGCCGATGGTCGACGAGGAGTTCACCGCTGGCGTGGCGACCGATGCCGCGGCACGGGGACGAGTGGACCTGGTGTCGGTGGTGCTGCACGAGATGGGGCACTTGCTGGGTCTCGACGATTTGGACTCGCCGCGTTTCAGTAGCGATGTCATGGGTTCGACGCTGCGACCGGGCGTGCGGCGCGCCATCTCGGCCGCGGCAGTCGATCGGTTGTTCGGCGGCTAGCAGCCCGTTGAAGAATTCGACGCGTCTGCGACTTCGCCTGGATGCGCTGGCAAACTAGCGACGCAAGCGGGGTCCGCGCAATCTGCCCGGCCAGGGTGGCTGACCGCGCAGCGCCGGCGGTTACAATCTCGAGCATGGATGCTTCCGCGGAAGGCGATTTCACGCCCCCTTCGGCCCGGCAGCGGCTGGCCACGCCCGTGGCCGAATTGCCCGGCGTAACCGGCGCGCGCGCCGAACTGTTCGCGCGTCTGGGCCTGTTGACGGCACGCGACGTGCTGTTCTATTTTCCGCGCGATCATCACGATTTGACCGATGTACGCGAGTTGCCCGACCTGGAAGAGGGGGTCTTGGCCAGCGTGCAAGGAGAGGTCGAAGACCTCGATGTGCGCCGCATGCGGCGCGGCGGTTCGATCGTCTCCGTGCTGATACGCCAGGCCGGAAACTACCTGCGCGGCTCGTGGTTCAACCAGTTGTTCATTCGCGACAAGTTCGCGCTCGGCCAACGCGTGATGTTCTCGGGCAAGCCCAAGTTTCGCGGCGGGCGGTGGGAGATGAGCCACCCTCGGGTGCAATGGCTGGCCGACGACGAGGACGACGTGGCGGGGCGGGTGCTGCCCGTCTATGGCCTGACCGAGGGGCTAAAGCAGCGGCACGTACGGCATTTGGCTCGCATTGTGGTCGAGGAACTTGGCCCTCTGGTCGAGGAAGTGTTTCCGCCAGAGTTTCTTGAGGCGCACCGGCTGTGGCCCATCGCCAAGGCTTTGCCTCAGATTCATTTTCCCGACAACCGCGAATCGCTGTTCGAAGCCCGAAGGCGATTCGTATACCAGGAACTGTTTATCTTGCAGTTGGGCCTGGCCGTGCGCCGGCTGCGCAAGCGTAGCTTGTCCCGCGCCACGCCGCTGATAACTACGGCCAAAATCAACGCGCGCATCCGGCGTCTGTTTCCCTTCGAGCTAACCGCCGCACAAGATCAGGCCATCGCCCAGATTGCCGCCGATCTGGGCCAAACTTGGCCGATGAACCGCCTGCTACAGGGCGACGTGGGATCGGGCAAGACCATGGTGGCGATTTATGCCATGCTGTTGGCCGTGGCGCACGGCTGCCAAGCCGTGGTCATGGCGCCGACCGAGGTGCTGGCGCGGCAACATGCGCAGACCCTGGAACGAGTGCTAGAGCACAGCCAGGTGCGGCGGGCCCTGCTGGTCGGCGGCCTGGCCGACGCGGAACGCCACGACCTGCTACGGAAGATCGCAGCGGGAGAAATCGACGTGGTGGTGGGCACCCAAGCCGTGTTGCAGGCGTCAGTACGGTTCGCGCGGCTAGGGTTGGTGGTGATCGACGAACAGCACAAGTTCGGCGTGCGCCAGCGAGCCGTGCTCAAGGAAGCTGGCGGCGCTGCCGGCGGCACCGACGACACGCCGGCAGCGCGGCTATTGGAACCCACGCACCCCGACTCCATCGCAGCGCGCTTAGCCGCCACGGCACCGGCCCGGCAAGCGCGGTTATTCCAGACCGAAGCCGAGGCCACGGAACAACTCGACCCGCACTATTTGGTGATGACGGCGACGCCCATTCCGCGGTCGCTGACCATGACCCTGTTTGGCGACTTGGACGTGTCGACGCTGCGCGAAGCCCCGCCCGGTCGGCAGCCGGTGCACACCTATGTGGTGGGGGCCGAGCGGCGTGCCAGTTGGTGGGAGTTCTTTCGCAAGAAGCTCGACCAAGGTCGGCAGGGGTTCGTGGTGGCCCCGCTGGTCGAGGAATCTTCCGAGGTCGAGGCGGCCAACGTGCGCAGCTTGCACGAGTCGCTGCAGGCAGGCGAATTGGCCAACTATTCGCTAGGCCTGTTGCATGGCCGGATGGCCGCTGCGGAAAAACAAGCGGTCATGCGTGCCTTTCACCGCCGCGAGATACAGGTGCTGATCGCCACCACCGTCATCGAGGTGGGGGTCGATGTTCCCAATGCCACACTTCTGGTGATCGAGGACGGAGAGCGTTTTGGACTGTCGCAACTGCACCAGTTGCGGGGGCGCATTTGCCGGGGAAGCTTTCCCGGCTTTTGTTGCGTGTTTGCCGACCCACAAACCGCCGATTCGCAAAAGCGGCTCGAGGCCTTCGCCAAGACCACCGACGGCTTCGCGCTGGCCGAGGAAGATTTCGCCATTCGCGGACCGGGCGATTTGTTCGGCACGCAGCAACATGGCCTGCCCCCGTTGCGCATCGCCGATCTGGTACGCGATGCCAATGTGGTCGAAGAAGCCCGACGCGATGCCCTGGCGCTCGTCGAAGCCGATGCCGGGCTCGCGCTGCCAGAACACGCCAAGCTGCGCCGCATGATGCTAGTTCGCTATGGCCGCGTGCTCAACTTGGGCGATGTCGGTTGACGGCGGCGCTGCACGCGAGCGCCTGGGCCTGCACCGCCCAGGGGCTGACAGCCCGGCCGCTGAGGGCCGTGCTAAGACAAGAAACGGAAGGGGGTATTTCCCACCCCGGCCCCCAGGCAGCGCTATTCCGCAGCGAACCGGCCGTGTCATAACTCGGCCAAGCCGCACTTCCAAATCGACCCGCCGAGAAAAGTTGCACGTTCACCCAGCGCCATGTACTCGCCAGGCAGAGGGCCCGGGGCCTGCGTGAAGGCCCGTCGGGCTAGCGGACAGAGCGCGCTCGATGAAGCATGGGCCGCGCAGGCGGCGGGCGCGCCATTCGAAGTGGTTTTGATGGACATGCAGATGCCCATCCTCGACGGCTATAGTGCCACGGCGCTGCTTCGCGAACGGGGATATCGACTCCCGATCATGGCACGGGCCGCGCATGCCATGGCCAGCGATCGGGCGAAATGCTTGGCAGCCGGTTGCGACGAGTTCCTGACGAAACCGATCGATCGGTCGAAGCTAGTCGCCATGGTCGATCGCTACTTGGAACCTCGCGAGGCACCGATTTCCACGGAGCTGTTTGCCAGCGGCTAGCCGTTCGTTGAAAAATACCATCGTGGCAATTTTCCACCTCGCCAGGTGCGCGGAGCATAGCTCCGCACGGCTCGCAAAATAACGACTTACGTCGCTATTTTGTCATTGCATCCATGCGACGTCGCGGGCGCGTCGAATTCTTCAACGCGCTGCTAGCCGTAGAAGGTGACCCGGTAGGGGGGCCACGTAGTTGACAGCCCCCCTGCAGCGCGCGAAATTGACCGCTGCCCTGGGCCGCAGGCACCCGCCGCCCCATCTGTGAAGGCCCCCGGCGGAGAGCGCCTGCTCCCGCGATTGGCCGCTTGTCCGAGGATTGCCGTGAATTCTAGCGCGCGAGAACTGGTCACGCTCGATTCGTTGGTGCGATTGTTTCACGACGCACCACACGAGTTGGGGCGGTTTGAGGAAGTCACGGCCTCCGCCATGCCGGCCGTGTATCGCGAGCTGTTGGCGCACGAGCACCACATGACGGTGACCGTCGAAGCCCACCACCGCAGCCCGGTCGATGTCGAGGTGTTGTCACGCCACAGCACCCCCACGCACTACGCGCGGGAAATATTGCTGAGGCGCCGCAGCGACCGACAGGTGGTGCAATTCGGCATCATGCGGTTGAACTTGTCGCATCTGAGCGAACAGGTGCGGGCGGAAGTCGAAAGCGAGACGGTGCCGCTGGGCCACGTGCTGATTCGTTTTGGGGTGCTGCGCAGCATTCACGTGGCGTCGCTGTGGCGCGTGACCCCGGGGCCGCGATTAGCCGAGTGGTTTGGCTTGGTCGAACCGCGAATTACCTACGGGCGCACGGCGCTGATCCATTGCGACGACGGCCCGGTGGTGGAACTGTTGGAAGTGGTCACGCCGTCTGAGCCGTTGCGATGAGAATTGTTTATCTCGCGGCAGGGGCGGCCGGCATGTATTGCGGCAGTTGCCTGCACGACAACACCCTCGCCGCGGCACTCGTCGAGCGCGGCGAAGACGTGCTGCTGGTCCCCACCTATACGCCAACCCGCACCGACGAACCCAACCTCAGCCAGCGGCGGCTGTTTTGTGGGGGCATCAACGTCTATTTACAACAAAAGTCGGCACTGTTTCGCCACACGCCGTGGTTTCTCGATCGCCTGCTCGATTCGCCGCGGCTGGTCGGTTGGCTCGCCTCGCGCGCCGCAGCCGTGCGGCCCGAGCAATTGGGCGATTTGACCGTCTCCATGCTGCAGGGCGAATTGGGCCACCAGCGCAAAGAAGTCGACAAACTGGTCCACTGGCTCGCCACGGACATTCGCCCCCAGATTGTCCATCTGTCAAACTCGATGCTGCTCGGTATGGCCCGCTCGATCATGGCGCGGGTGCCCGCGCCGGTCGTCTGCACCCTGTCGGGCGAAGATATTTTCCTGGAGAAGCTGGTCGAGCCGTTCTATGGGCAGGCCCGGGCGCTGCTGCGCGAGCGCGCTCGTGAAATCCACGCCTTCGTGGCGCTCAATCGGTATTACGCGGACTTCATGGCGGGCTACCTGGATATTCCGCGCGACCAGATTACCGTGGTGCCGCACGGCCTGCACCTGGCCGGTTTACCCGAGCCCGATCCACCCGCTGGAAGCGCGCCCCCAGTGATCGGCTATTTTGCCCGCGTGTGCCCCGAGAAGGGACTGCACAACCTGGTCGAGGCGTTTCGATTGCTGGCGGCCGAGGGCAAATTTCCCACGTTGCGGCTGGCGGCAGCCGGCTATCTGGGTGCCGCCGACCGACCCTATCTAGACGAACTCGTCGCGCAGCTCGATCGCTGGGGGCTCGGCGATCGGTTCACCTATCATGGTGAACTCAGCCGCGAGGAGAAGTACCGTTTTCTGTCGCGGCTGTCGGTGTGCAGCGTGCCCACGGTGTATCACGAGAGCAAGGGCCTGTCGCTGGTCGAGGCCTTGGCCTGCGGCACGCCGATCGTGCAACCTGCCCATGGTGTGTTTCCCGAACTGTTGGCCGACACCCAGGGGGGCTTGCTAACCGAGCCCAACAACCCCCCGGCGCTGGCGGCCGCACTGGGCGAGTTGTTGACCGACCCCGGGCGGGCGCGGGCCCTGGGGCAGGCAGGGCGTGCGCGCATTCGCGAGCGCTATACGGCCGACCAGATGGCGCAAGAAACCTTGGCTTTCTACCATCGATTGGCGGCGCGATGACCCGCTCGTTTCACACCCAACGGCTGGTCCAATGGCACGACACCGACGCCGCGGGGCTGGCGCATTTCACCGCGTTCTTTCGTTACATGGAAGAGATCGAGCACGAGTTCCTGCGCAGCCGCGGGTTGAGCGTGCTGTCGCACGACGCCCAGGGCGAATTGAGCTGGCCACGCGTGTCGGTTCGATGCGACTATGTGGGGGCGGTGCGCTTCGAGGATGTGGTCGACGTGGAACTTTCGATCTCGCGATTGGGCACCAAAAGCGTATCCTACGAGTTCCAATTCTCGCATCAGGGTCGGCCGGTCGCGGTGGGAAGCATCACGGCCGTGTGTTGTCGCCTGGTGCCGGGCGCTCCGCCCCAGGCGATTGCCATTCCCGCGGCAATGGTCGAGCGGTTGGGCGCGTGATTTTTTCCCGGTGCGCGCGGCGGGCCGAATTTTGGGGACCCCTCGGAACATGGCCGAACTCGTCGTCGAGCAGTTGACCAAGATATTTCCCACGCGGGGCGAGCCGCTAGAAGTATTGCGCGGTATCGATCTGTCGTTGGCGCGCGGCGAAAGTCTGGCGATTGTCGGCCCCAGCGGCTCGGGCAAGAGCACGCTGTTGCACATCCTGGGCACGCTCGAACGACCGACCAGTGGTCGGGTACGGCTGGCTGGCGACGACCCCTTTGCGCTCGACGACACGGCCCTGGCGCGGTTCCGCAATCGACGCGTCGGCTTTGTGTTTCAAGACCACCACCTGTTGCCACAATGCTCGGTGCGCGAGAATGTGCTGCTGCCGGTCTTGGCGACCGGCCCGGCCACCAGAGAGCACCTCGACCGCGCCGAGCAACTGATCGCGCGGGTGGGCCTGGCGGCCCGACGCGACCACCGGCCCAGCGAGCTTTCCGGCGGCGAGCGCCAGCGCGCCGCCATCGCGCGGGCGCTGATCCAATCGCCGCTATTGTTGCTGGCCGACGAACCCACCGGCAACCTAGATCGCGTCACTGCCCGGGCAGTGACCGATTTGTTGCTCGAGATTCAAACGCAAGAAAACGCCATGCTGATTGCGGTAACCCATAGCCAGGATTTGGCCGAGCGTATGACGTATCGCTCGGAACTCGATTCCGGCCGGCTCGTTCCGGCCGACGGTGTCCCATCGGCCAGATCGCGATAATCGCCCACGCAAGTGCCCACCGGTCGCCTTGCCTGCCGCAAAAAATCCAGGACTTGGCGGCGCAAATTGCCGTCTCGCCGGAATCTTGCTGCACCAGCCTCGAGTAGCAACAGAATGGTTACCGCCGTCGACATCGTCGCGGGTTAGCGTCGTACATCGATCTTGTTGGTTTCACGGGTGGGCCTTCCGAGCATGTTTCTCGTCGAAGCCGAAAATGCCGTTGAGTACCTCCGCGGTTTGGGGCGGCTTACCCTCGAGCAGCGGCCCACGGTGCGCGAATTGTCGGGCGGGGTTTCTAATCGCGTGCTGCTGTGCGAGTTCGCTGCAGGCGAGGCACCGCTGGTGCTAAAACAGGCGCGGGCCCAACTGCGAACCGCGGACCCCTGGTTTTGCGGGGTGGAACGCATTTGGCGCGAAGTGGATGTGCTCAGATGCTGTCAACGGCTGGTGGCAGCCGACCGCACGCCGGGGCTGATCTTTGTCGACTGGGGCAACTACCTGTTCGGCATGACCGCGGCCGATCCCGATGCGCGGCCCTGGAAAGACGACCTGTTGGCCGGAATTGTCGACCCCGCGGTGGCCGCTGACTGCGGGCAACTGCTAGGGCAACTGCACGCGGGCTCGTGGCACGACCCGCAGATAGCCCGGGCGTTTCACGACCGCGAGTTTTTTCGCGTGCTGCGGCTCGACCCGTATTATCGCACGGTAGCCCGGGCGCACCACACTTGGGCCGAACGGTTCGCGCGCCTTTCCAACTCGGTCTGGCAGAACTCTTGGTGTCTGGTACACGCCGATTTCACACCCAAAAACCTGCTGGTCAGCCGGGGCGGCTTGTTGCTGTTGGACTTCGAGACGGGCCACTACGGCGATCCGGCGTTTGATTTGGGGTTGTTTCTGGCGCACCTGTTGCTCAAGGCCACAGCCGCGGCGCCTGACCACGCGCGCTATTTGCAGTTGACATCGACATTCTGGCAGCACTACACGCCCGCGGTATTGGAACGGGCCGGCGGGGCAGTGTTCGCCGACCTGGTGGCGCGCGCGGCGCAGAACACCGCTGGCTGTGCCTGGGCCCGACTCGATGGCAAGAGTAAGATCGAGTATCTGCCGAGCGAGCCCGCCCGCGCTGTGGTGCGCGACCTGTGCCGCTGGATGCTGGCCACGCAGCCGCGCGATTGGGCCGAGGTGTATCAGGCCTGGAACCGCGCGCTCGAGGAACTTTCACGCGCGGAACCCGGGTAGCTCTTTTCGGTGCGGGCACACTTGGAACTCCTGGACATGTCAGATACCCGGATCGAACGAGTGCTGGCACGCGAGGTGCTCGACAGCCGCGGTCGCCCCACGGTCGAGGTCGACGTGATCACGCGTGGCGGCGCGCTCGGTCGTGCGATCGTTCCGTCGGGTGCCAGCACCGGCCGAGCCGAAGCCCAGGAATTGCGCGATGGCGACCCAGACCGGTTCGATGGTCGCGGAGTATTGCAAGCCTGTGCCCAGGCGCGCGCGCGCTTGGCGCCAGCCGTTGTGGGTTGCGACGTCCTGGACCAGGTGGGGCTCGATCGCGCGCTGTGCGAGGCCGACGGCACGCCGCGAAAAACAGCCACGGGCGCCAACGCGGTGTTGGGCATCTCCTTGGCCGCGGCCCACGCCGCTGCCGCCGCGCGGGGTTGGCCTCTGTGGCGACACCTACACGCCGTGGCCCAGGCACAAGGTGCGATTTCCGTAGGCATGGCCCCCCGGCTGCCCGTGCCGATGACCAATCTGATCTCGGGCGGCCTGCACGCAGGAGGTAACCTCGATTTCCAAGATTTCCTGATTTCACCGGTGGGTGCGCGCGATTTTAGCCAAGGGCTCGAATGGCTGGTGCGCGTATACAACCGCTTGGGGGAACGGCTAACGCGCCAGGGTTTTGAGGGCCGCCTGGTCGGCGACGAAGGGGGCTTTGGCCCACGTTTGGCCAGCAACCGCGAGGCGGTCGTGCAGGTGCTGGCCGCCATCGAGGCTGCCGGGTTGCGGCCCGGCACCGAGGTAACCTTGGCCATCGATGTGGCCAGCAGCCATTTTTACGATGGCCAAACCTACCGCCTCGCGGCCACAGGGCGTGAGGCCTGGTCCAGCGACGACATGATCGACAACCTTGCGACTTGGGTCGACGAATTTCCCATCACCAGTATCGAGGATGGCCTGGCCGAGGAAGACTGGACGGGCTGGCAGACGCTCACCACACGGCTGGGCGACCGCGTGCGGCTGATTGGCGACGACCTGTTTGCCACCCACGCCGAGCGTTTGCGACAGGGAGTGAAACTTGGCGCCGCCAATGCGGTGCTGATCAAACCGAACCAGGTGGGAACTCTTTCCGAAACGCTCGAAACCATGGCTGTGGCGCGCCGGGCGGGTTATATGTGCGTGGTCTCGGCTCGCAGCGGCGAAACCGAGGATACAACGATCGCCGACCTGGCCGTGGCGACGGCCGCGGAGCAGATCAAAATCGGCTCGATGGTGCGCGGCGAGCGCTTGGCCAAGTACAATCGGCTGTGGCGAATTGCCGAGGAATTGTCGGCCGTGCAGGTCGATACCTAGTGACCTGGTGCCGCGTCAGCCCCGCTTGGCTGGGCAAGGTGTGACAATGCCGCTGCCGTTTGGGTTTGTCGCAAACAGCTTCTAGCGCAGCGCAGGTTCGCGTTCTCTCGTCCGTTGACGGCTGACGCTCGACGAGCCGACCGGTGCCCTACTCCCCTTTACAGGATCCTGGCGTCATGCAGCCCTACTTTGTCGACAAGTCGCAGTGTTCCCACCATCGCATTTTTCCCGGCGTCGATATCTACACCACGCATGGCACGGGGATGATGCTGTCGCTGGTCGAGATGGAACCCCACGCGGTGGTCGAAGAGCACAGCCACCCTCATGAACAGATGGGCCTGATGCTCGAAGGCCAGGCCGTATTCATCGTCGGCCAAGAACGGCGCCTGGTTGGTCCTGGCGAAATGTGGCGAATCCCCGGCGGCGTGCGGCATCAGGTCATCGCCGGCGATCGACCCGTGCGTGCCCTCGATGTGTTCCATCCCATTCGCGAAGACTATCGCTAGCACAGGGGCCCATTTCTCTGGCCGGATGATTCATGAACCTGGTCGCGAGGAATTTAGAATTTCGGCTGCCAGGAATATCGCGATCAGGTGCCACGGGGCTCTGCCAGTGCTCTGGGGCGTATTGGCCCCAACGCGTGTCAGGGCCAATGACGGTTTGGCGCGGCAGACGCGGCTATTCGAGGGGAGGCAACAGGCCTGGACCACGTGGCATCCACCGGCACAGCAGCACGCCGCTGAAATAGAGAAATGTGAGCGGCCCGGCCATCAAGATCATGCTGTAGGGGTCGGCGGGCGTGAGGATCATTGAGATCACGAAAATAGCCAACACGGCGATCCGCCAGCGTTCCATATACAGGCGCACCGTAAACAAGCCAATGCGTTCGAGGAACAGCATGACCAGCGGCAACTGAAAGCTGATGCCAAAACCCAGTGGAAGCACCAACACAAAGTTCAGCCACTCGCTGATCCGCGGCTCGGGGTCGATACCCAGCCAGCGGTTGTAGCTCAACAAGAAACTCAGCACCGGGTCGAACACGAAGAAAAACGCGACGGAAGCGCCCAGCAAGAACAAGCCCAGGCTGAACGGCAAGAAGATGTAAACATAGTGTTTTTCATGCGGATAAAGCCCTGCGGCCACAAAGGTCCAAAGCCAAAAGAACACCCAGGGGCTCGACATCACGGCGCCAGAGATCAACGCCGCCTTGACGTAGATCATGAACCCTTCGGAAAACGCGAAGGCCTTGGCCCGCACGCGGCCGTCGTCTTTCACACGCCGCCAAATTCGCAGCGGCACCAATTTCGGCGGCGGGGAAATCTCACCGCTGGCAGGGGCCGCCGTACCGGGGGGCCTGCCTGACAACCCCTCGGCCAATTGGCGTGGGTCGACCTCGACTTCGTCGAAAATCAACCCTTGCTGGTCGATCAGCTTGTCGAGATCCTGGGACGAATAAGGCAGATTTGCCGCCGCGGCGCGCTCGTGTGCGTCGCGCTGGTAGAAATCGGTCAGCGCCCGCGACAGTGGCCGCTCGAACAGCGCTACCACTTGTCGGCCTACCACGAGTCCCAGCAGAAACCCCACCACGAGGCCCAGCAGGGCCATGAACAGGCATCGCCGCAACTCTTCGAGGTGTTCCCCGAAGGTCATGGTCGATTCTTTGAACAGATCGTCGTCGTACCTGGGGAGCTTGACGGGCATCGGTCCCCAAACGGCGGCCGAAGGCTGGGTGATCAATCATCGGACGCCGGCGCACACGGCAGCGACGTTCACTGGTGATTTTAACCGCCCAAGTCGGCACCGGCAACGCCTGGTCGACCGCCACCAGCAGCCGCTGGAAAAGCTCCGGTCATTACACCATGGCATCGAGGCAACGCCCCTCCGGCGCCCCCAGTCGTTGTTTCGCCTAAGAGGGGCCGCGGCTGGCGCAGCGGCGCGAGTAACCAGTGCCGACGCGACTGCGACCAGAATGGGCGCTGCTGTTTGCACACGGCTGGCCTATGATGAGCCCGATTGTTCCTTGCGCGAGTTGCCAGCCGACGCCGAGCCGGCCTGTGCGTACAGGGCGACCTGCGAAGTCTCTGAGATTTGTCTCCGTTTGCAAAACACCGGCAGCGGCCTTCCAATCATCTGTCCATCGTTGGCACCCGGTCGAATGGCATCACTTTATCCGCTACGGTTTCATCCTCTGTTGCGGCGCTATGTGTGGGGTGGCCACAAGTTGGGCCAATTGTTGCATAGGCCTACCGGCCCCGAAACGTGTGCCGAAACTTGGGAGGTTTGCGACCGCGGCGACGATCAGAGCGTGGTCAGCCACGGCCCTCTGAGTGGAACGACCTTGCACGCGCTGGTCGCAGGCTGCCCGCTGTACCTCAAAGACCATTCCTACGGCGAAT
>CAYSXM010000015.1:0-17109 GCA_964434905.1 uncultured Pirellulales bacterium
ATTTCACCCGGGCATTGATCTGGTCCGTCATGCTGGCGCGCGTCGCATCGGCCAAGATGCTGCGTTGGCCTAGTGCGCGGGCACCCAACTCCATGCGCCCTTGAAACCATCCGACGATGGCACCCGTGGCCAGTCGCTGGCAAGCAGCGGCCGCAGGGTCGGTCGTTTCCTGATAGCGGCAGCCCGCCCGATCGAGCGTATCGCGAATTTCGCTGGCAGCGAATTCCGGTCCCCAGGCGGCGTGTTCGAGCGGCCGCACCGCATCGCCCTCGCGGTGGGCCACGAACATAGCGGCCCCCAAGGCTAAACCGGCATCGCCCGCCGCTGGCGGTACGAACAACCGGCCCACGCCGGGTAGTTCTCGAACCCGTTGGTTCATCAGGCAATTCAGCGCGACCCCGCCCACCAAGGCCACATTTTGCAGCGCACCCGGCGGCAGGTGCGCGGTCACCAACTGGCACATCGCGCGTTCCAATTGCCGTTGTGCCGACGCGGCCACATCGAAATGAACCGGTTCGAACGGACTGCCAGGCAAGCGAGGCGCGACAGGTAGCGGAAAGGTATCGAACAAGCACTCTTGCTTCGAGGGGGCCGGCTGGCCGGCGCGCAACGCCGTGAAATGCGAGGCCTCTAGTCGATAACCCCGGGAAGTAATTTCCAGCACGGCATCCAAATCGAAGCGGGGCTGCCCATAAGCGGCCATGCCCATCACCTTGTATTCGTCGCTATCTTTCTGGAAGCCCAGCAATTGCGTGACGGCCGAATAGAACACGCCCAGCGAGTTGGGTCGTGCATATTCCTCGAGCAAGGTCAATGCACCCTGGCGCGCGCGCCATACTGTGGTCGAGCGGCCATCGCCGGAAAAATCGGCGGCCACCACGAGCGCCTCGTCCAACCCGCTAGCATGAACCGCAGATGCTGCGTGCGCCAAATGGTGATCCACCAGTTCGATCGGGGGCGCCGCGCCAAATTGATATCGCAGATAGCGCGCCAACAGTTCGCGAAAATCGGTGTAGGTCGCCCCAGGAAAGACCACCCTGTGCACGTCTTCCATGCGCAACCCGGCCTGCCTCAGGCACCACCGCGTGGCCCGGGTGGGTAGCGCGCCATTGGCGAATTTCACTCCGGTGAATCGTTCTTCCTCGGCCGCCGCGACAAGTTGCCCATCGACGATCAAGGCAGCCGCGCCGTCTTGATTGCCGATTTTCACCCCTCCGGATATCCCCAGCACGATCAAGAGGACAACCCTCGCGATTCCCGCAGGCCCTGCGACAGCGACGTGCGCAACGACCACAGAGTACGAACTACTTCCACCGCTTCGCGCGCCCCGCACAAGGGCACACTTCGCTGGCGCACACAATCGAGAAAATGCTCGGCTTCGAGTGTCAGCGGTTCGGTTGCCGTGGCAAGGTCCGAGGCCCTGCCGTCGGAGAACCTTAATAGGCTGCTCGAGCCAGTGCCATCGCCCCAGGCCACGCTATGCTGGGCGCCTTGAATTGAAAGTTGACGAATTTTCTTGGGAGCCAGCCAGGTCAAATCGACTTCGACCTGAACGTCGTGGGGATAGACCAGCGACAGCGACACAATGTCCTCTACCCCTTGACGAGTGCGGCACACGCCGCGCGCTTGCCCGCCGATCGGCGTGGCCCCGAACAGGAAGTTGAAGATCGCCACGTCGTGGCACCCCAGGTCATAAAGCACGCCCACATCTTGCCGAATCGGGCCGTGATTGGCTCGTACGGACGTGGCCCGCTGCACCGGCCCCAAGTCGCCCCGACGCAAATGCTCGCGCAAGGCTACAATTCCCGCGTCGAAACAATAGATATGCCCCACCATCAGCACCCGGCCTCGCTCGGCGGCCAAACGCTCGAGTGCTTCCGCATGTTCGGGCAGCACGGTCAGTGGCTTCTCGCAGAACACATCGATGTCCCGCTCCAGGCAATCGCGAGCAATCTCGAAATGGGTCGAAGCCGGCGTGGCGATGACTGCAGCCTGCAAACCAGGCAACGCAATAGCCCGGCGGTAATCGGCGTGCATGGGCAACGTCGGGTGCGTCTCATGCACGACTTCGTGCCGGCCCGGATTGATGTCGCAGCCAGCCAGCACCTGGCAGTCGGTTCGCGAAGAAAACACGCGCAGGTGCTTCAGGCCCCAGGGCCCGCACCCAATGACCACCAGCCCAGGCACCTGTAACGCGGCTGATTTCATCTCGAAAAGCTCGTCCCGGTCCGCGGTGCCCTGGGCCCAGTGGTTCGACGCGCAGCCAGGGCGCCGTGGGATTCACCAAAGGTACCGGCGCCATGTCCGTTGGTCATGCTTACCCGCGTCGCAATCGCCAGAGTTCGATCACGGTGCCGACCACCCGGCTGGGAACATCGCCCTGCGCTTGGCCGGCCGTGCGAGGATGATAGCCGACCTCGACTTCGACCAGACGCAGCCCGCGGCGGTGTGCCTTGGCAATGGCCTCGGTTTCGATGCCAATACCGTCCGAGGCAATCTCCAAGGATTCAAACACGCCGCGGCGATAAAGCTTGACCCAATTCACGTCGCGAAACGGCAGCCGGAACACGCGCCGGGTCACTTGTCGAAATACCGCGCTCTTGACCCGCCGATACCAGCCGTCGCCTGGCCGAGAGGTTCGCACCCCGAGCACGATATCGGCCCCGGGGGCGGCCTGCGCTAGGGGCGCCAGATCGACGGGGTTGAATTGCCCGTCGGCGGGAATCAAGGCGATGAATTCGCCCCGAGCGGCCGCCAAACCCGAGCGCTGCGCGGCGCCAAAGCCGCGGTTGTGTGCGTGGTGGACCACCTGGAAACGGCGATCGCTGGTGGCCAGTTGGTCTGCGATGCGCCCCGTTGCATCTTGGCTACCGTCGTCGACGACCAGCACTTCGACCTCATCGGCCAATTGCGCCGCGACAGCCAGTGCGCCGCGCGCCACCGATTCCAATGTAGCCGCTTCGTTGAACGCTGGTATCACCACCGACAGGCTCGACAACCGCTGGGTGTCGACCTGCGCGGTTGCCCGAGTGCGATTCGCCGAGATCTGCCCACGCTCGACCGACGATGCCGCTTCGGCAACCGGCGGGCCACCCGCCAGGCGACCGCGGCCCACTAGCGCGCGACGCACCCCGGTCCAGCCAGGAATCGCCGGCGGATAGCTGAGCAGTTCCACTTCTTGGAAGTAGGGGCCGAGCGTCTCTTGGATCAACTCGATGTGCGGGGTGACCAGGTGACCATGGCGTTTGGTGCCGTCGTCCTCGGTATAGCTCCACAGAATACCCGTGATGTGTACCTGCCCTTGCCAAGGGGTCGTGGCGTCGTGATAAGGCAATTCGCACCCGGAAATCAGCCGTGGATCGGCCACCGGCAAAAACAGATCACCCCCGGGAGCAATCCAGCGCACCAGATTGTCGAGCACACACAGCACGTCGTTCATCGACTCGACAAGCGTGTAGGCATACCACATGCACGAGACGACATCCCACTGCTCGTTCCAGTCGTCTTGGGGCGCGCGAAAATCGGCTTCCCGAAATGAAACACCGGGGTTGGCCGCTTGCGCGCGACGGAGCATGTCGGGCGACAAATCGAGTCCGGCCCGAAGGTGGCTGGGGAATTTGCTGAGGAAGTAGCCGGTGCCGCAAGCCACATCGAGCCAGCTCCGGCCGGGCAACAACAGCGAGCCGAGCGCTTGCACCTCGAACGCCGCGTCGACCGCAGCCAACTCGCCACGCAGGAAGCGGTCTTCATAGGTCCCGGCGTAGCGATCGTCGTAAAGGTCTAGTACCTGTCGCGGAAGCATGGGTCTCGCGGGCGAGGCGGGTATCGAACGGAAAATCGCGGGGGCGCAGGTTCAGGCATTTGGTTGCCCGAGGAACGACCCTGGACAAAAAAACTATGAAGACATCGCTTGCAGCCGAGGGGAAGCCAGGACTTGCTCGGGGGACAACTGCTGAACAACATACTCGTGGCGCCCCAAGCTGGGCACGTCGCGTGGCCGTTCGCCCAATTCGTAGGTCCAGAAGAACTCGTCGGAAACAGCAAACGTCTCCACCTCGGTGGGTGACAGACGGATGGTGTGCTTGATCACCGCCTCGCGCGGCACGGTAATGCACGACGCCCCAATTCGCACCTGGTCGGTGCCGTTGAACGGTGAACCGTGAACCAGACCACCGTGATACAAAATGGCCTGGCCCGGCCGTAGCGGTATCGGCATCAGGTAGCGATCCACTAACAGCGGTAGCACCTCGCGAAAGGGAAAGTCGTCGGCGTGGGGTCGCACCGGGTCGCCATGCCAGTGGCTGCCGGCCACGACCGACATGCAACCATTGGCCTGGTTCACTTCCGAGGTGGCGCACCACACATGCACGGCCACCAGGTCGGGCTCGTCGACGAACGACCAATCTTGGTGCATCCGCATGGCCCCCTCGGGGTCGCGCGGCGGCTTGACCATGAAATTCGCCGTGCAAATGCGATAATTCTCCAGCCACCGTGCCAGGGCCGGACCGAATGTCGCCTGGAATCGGTCGTAAACCGCGCGACGGTAGTCGATTTCGGGGCGATACATCGAGCAGTGAAAACCTTGTGGCGGCGCGGGGACCAGTTCGTGATAGGCCACGGCCAAGGCCTCGGCCTCGGCGGGGTCGATCAGAGGCAGAATCACGTAACCGCGCTCGCGAAATTCGCGGTCGAGTTGGTCGTCTTGAAAAACTTTACGCATCGGGTTGCTCTATCTTCAGATCAAGAAACTTGCGGTTCGTCGAGCCAGTCGACTTCGAGGCCCACCAGGTCGCCCATCAGGGCGTGCATGTTGGCCAAGCGCGAGGGAATGGCTTGCACGCTGAAATACAGCGGATCGCACTCCCACCCCACGTCGGCCAGCGCGGCCCCCGTGCCGGCGTCGGCGATGCCGGCCTTGAGGGCATACACGCCCGCATGCAATGGCAGTTTTTTTAGTCGACAACGAAACGTGCCGTGCCCTGCCAGCACCTCGCGCGTCGCACGATCGAATCCGCAGAGGGCACTGGCTACGTGCGTGGCCATATCGTCGGTGCAGATGGAAACCCCCCACACCACGGCGGCTGCAGGGTTGTCGGCCACATATTGCAACTCAATTTCCGCGTCGCCACCGTGCCGCAACGCCGACTGCTGGCTGGGCCGAATGGTGAGCGATTCGATGCGAATGGGCGCGCCGTTGCCCTGGCCCGCCGTGGGACGCCAGACGAATCCCCCGTGGCCATCGTCGGCAGCCTCGGCCCGCGCAGTGGCCGGTTTGGCGACCACGGACTGTGGGGCGGAATCTGGCTCCGTAAGTCGCAACGGCGCGTGCGACACTTCGCCGCTGGTGGCGGGCACTGCCGGCGCCGCGGCCACGGGCGTGGCGATGGAGTCCTCGCGGTGGCGAGCAAAATAGCAGTGAATCCCCTCGGTAACGTCGCCCGCGAAAACGACCTGCCCATGATCGAGCACCAGCACCAGGTCGCACAAGGTTTGCACGGCCTGCATGTCGTGCGACACAAGCACAATCGTGCCACCGGCCTGGCGAAACTCGACCAGCCTGCGTCGGCACTTGCGCCGAAAGCTCAGATCGCCGACCGCAAACACCTCGTCGAGCAGGAGCGCGTCGGCATCGACATGCGAGGCAATCGCAAAACCCAGCCGCGCACGCATGCCCGAGCTATAAGTTTGCACGGGTGCTTCGATGAACTCGTGCAGGTCGGCGAAATCGATGATGGTCGCCAGGCGTTCTCCCGTTACGCGGCGTGGCATGCCCAGCAACGCCGCATTCAGGAAAATGTTTTCACGACCCGACAACAGCGGATTGAACCCCAAGCCCAACTCGGTAATCGCCACGACCCGACCGGTGCGATCGATGGTGCCGGCATCGGGGCGCAGGCGGCCCATCAGCAGCTTGAGCAAGGTGCTTTTTCCGGCGCCGTTGTCGCCGATCACTCCCAGGCTTTGGCCACGAGGAATCTCGAAATCGACGTTCCGCAAGGCCCAAAACTCTTCGGAGCGCAAGGCGCGCTGACCCGGTTTGCGGCCCAGGAGCGCGGAGAACATATCGCGCAGCCCGTAGCGCTGCGACTCTTTCCAACGCCGGCAGTAGGCCTTGGAAACGCCACTGGCGCGAAACATTGGCTGCGCGGCCGCCTGCGCGGCGGCCAACTGAAACGCGCTTCGGCCAGGCGCGCGTTTCAGCAGCAGGGCTGGGTGAGAGGGATCGTCGATCATGGCTCGAACAATAAGGCTGCGGAGACTACTTCTTGGGCAGTCCGGCGCCTGTTGCCACGCGGCTGGCGGGTGGCGCGCCTGCAGTTTTGAGGAGTTGTTCCGGCGTGAAGTGGAAGTCGCGGCAGGCCAAATTCGCCACCAAGCGGCGATCGTCGGGCCGGCGACCCAGGGCCACTTCGCGCCAATAGAAATTTTCGTCGACGGAAAACACGTCGATCTCGGTAGGGCTTACGCGAAAATAGTGCAGCAGCGTCTCTTCCTCGGGTATCACGCTGCCCACCGCGGCCACCCGATCGTGTTGCGAACGATTGGGGGGAGAACAGTGCAACACGGCGCTGTCGTAATAGATCGCGCTGCCGGCGGGTAAGGGGACGGAAACCAGGTACTTCTCGCGGAGCAGTTCCTCGACGAACTTATAGGGAGAATTGTACGAATCGCCCACGCCGTTGGGTCGCAAGTTGTCCGTAAAACGATGGCTGCGGGGCACCACTTCCAGACCGCCATTGTGTTCATCGGCATCGACCAACGGACACCAGATGGTCATCGACCGGCAGCGCGATTCGTCGACCAACGACCAGTCTTGGTGCATGGGCACCGCACTGGACGACGCATCAGGGCGTTTGACAGCGAAGTTGCCCAAACATAACCGGTGCCGGTCGAATACCTTGCTCACCAGGGGAGCGAACATCTCTTTGATTACCCGGTCGATCTCGTAGCGGTAATCGAGGTCGGCGCTCCACAGCGAGGAATAAAACCCGTGTGGCACTTCACAGCCGGCGCGGCGATAAAGGTCGAGCAATCGACTAACTTCCGCGGCGCCAAGCGCCGGTAGAATGACATAGCCTAAGTCTTCATATTGCGCCTGATGGGCCGAGTCGGCAAACACTCGGCGGGCCGTCTTGGGGAGCGTCGTCATGGAACGTCTCGAACGGGACAATCTCCGCAATTCAGGTTCCGAGCGACCGAACCACGGTCGCGGGATCTAAGCGTTGGTGTGTTCCACCAGCACCGGAATTGCACGGCGGAAAAACACCACCCCCAGGCCCAGCAGCAGCAACGTGGCGATCGTCGCCAGGCAGAAGCCAACGGGCTGGGTTATGTGCGAAGTGACGATCCATTCGCGCGTGGTATTCAACAACGGTGTTACCGGATTGAATCGCACGATCAATCCGGCCAAACCTTGGCGGGGCGTGGGAAACAGTACTGGCGTGAGAAACAGCCAGAAAGTCGTGACCGCCGACAACCCCTTGGAAATATCCTGGTAAAGAATGTTCACGGGCGCCAGCAGCATTCCCAGGGCTGTGCCCAGCAGCACCAACAGCAACACGCCCAGCGGTGCCAGCCAAACGGTGCGGGCCAAAGGCAATTCAAACCACCACACCGCAAAAATTATCAGTAGCGACTTCACGCAAAACTGAAACAGCACTTCACCCACTCCCGCCAGCACGACCGCTTCGGCAGGGTAGGTGGTGCGAGCCAGGGTGGGCAATTCGTTGGCCAATCCCGTCAACGGGCTATAGATGGCTTCGACGAACGTCGTCCAGAGCATCATGCTCAACAGCACAAAGGCTGGGTACGGAATGTCGAGCGACGGAATCTCGATCACATGAGCATGCCGGATTAACGTACACCAAGCGGCCGTAACCAGCGCAGGCACAAAGGCTAAACACAAGCCCAGCAACGAATGGCGATATTCGCGTGCCAAGTTGCGACGCAACAACTCGGCGGCGACATGTCTGGACGCAACCCAATCGCCTAGCGCGGTTGTCACAGAGCTTAGGCCAATAGTGGTCATCGACTTCCAGGTAACTGACGCTGCGACACAGTAAGCTGGCATCGCACAAGTGCAGGAAGAACAGCCCGACCCGGGTGGACTCCGTCCCCGTGGGTTACGCGGCAATTGCCACGACCCGTCACGCCTCGTCCTGGGGTGGCGAGGAATTCAGCGGTTGGTTTCAAGGGTTCGCTGCCGCGCGCCTGCGGGCGCGTACGTCGAACAAACGGTCGGCACACCTCGATTGGTGGCCTGTTTTGCCCAATTCGTCTATACTAACCGGGGTCTCCAGCGGTGGAAAGCGATCGGTGGGGGTAAAACGCTCTCTTCGGGGGGTAGGCCGTGATCGCTTGGATTGACGGTACCGATTGTTCGGACCGTACGTCTCGCTGTTCTCAACGGTTACTGCCCTGCGCGGCGTGTTGGCACTGCCAACCTTCGCGGTGGTTTCGAGTCGGTTGCACCTGATGGATGCTGAATTCCGCCGACGCTACTACGCTTCGCGTGATTTGGCGTCGAAGCCGTTTGCAGCCTTTTGTTACGCACCGTTCGTGTCGATGTATTTAGACCAATGGGGTTTTGTCCGCGCCTGTTGCCAAAACTGGACTGGCACCTTGGGCAACGTGGCGCACGAGCGCTTGCCGGCCATTTGGCGGGGGCCGCGCGCGGCTGCATTGCGTGGGGCAGTGCGTAGCGACGACCTTTCGCAGGGTTGCCAGTACTGCGCTTGGCAAGTGGCCGACGGCGAGCCGAGCGTGGTTTTCGCTCGCAATTTCGATCGCCTTCCTTTGGCTTCGGCCGACACCTTCTGGCCGGGGCAGATGGAATTCTCGGTGACGAATGCCTGCAACCTGGAGTGCGTGATGTGCAACGGCGAATGGTCGTCGCGCATTCGCACCGGTCGCGAGCGTTTGCCGCCGCTGCCCAAACCCTATGGCGACGAATTCTTCCACGACCTCGTCGAATTCTTACCGCACCTGCAGCAAGCCAAGTTCTTGGGGGGCGAGCCATTGGTCTCGCCTGAAGCGTTTCGAATTTGGGACTTGATGATCGAACACGGTCCGCAAGTCGAGTGCCATGTGACGACCAATGGCACGCAGCTCAACCCGCGTGTCGAGCGAGCCATGGCCAATCTGAAAATGTCTTTTTCGGTGTCGTTCGACGGGGCCACGGCGAGCACGGTTGAGGCGGTGCGGCGGGGTGCTCGGTACGAAGAGATCGTCGCGAACTTTCAGCGGTTCCATGCCTATGCGCGTGCTCGTCAAACCTACATTGGGTTGACCTATTGTCTGATGCCGCAGAACTGGCAAGAGTTTGGCGATTTTCTGCTATTCGCGGACGACTGGGATTGCGAAGTGATCGTGAACACGGTGCTGCACCCGGCCGATTGTAGTCTGTACCACTTGCCGGGCGGTGCGTTGGCGGATATCGTCGCCGCGCTGGAACGCCAGGGAACACACCTGGTGCCCCGGTTGGGGCGCAATCGGCAGCGATGGGAAGACGAGTTGTCGCGGCTGCGGCACAGGGCGCTGCACGCAGATCAAAGCCTGGCGTTCATTCCGCGACGGTGGGCGGAACGTTTTCTGGCGCAACGCGACCAACAGGCCCCGGCCAATTCGGCCGCGGCGTTGGAAACGGTAGCGACAGGAACACCGGCTGCGGCGCCTACCGCGGATCGGACCGGCGACTCGTTGCGACTGCGGCTCGACGATCAGGACCAGGTGGTGGCGGTCGCGTCGGTTCCCCATCAAGAAATCGCGATTGTGGCCGACGACCTGGTGGGCCGCTCCCTGGACCACGTATGCGCTCTGCTGCGAATCAAGTTGGGCGGCATCATGCAACTAGATGACGAGTGGCAGCGCGACGACGAAGCAGGCTGCCGGCTAACGTTCACCGACGCGGCACTTGTTACCAGCGCATGGCAAGTGACCGTGGTGCCATGTTACGATGCCAACGGACAACGGGCCGGCACGTGGTGGACCGCTCGTTGGTTACCCCCCGCGGCCGGGCACCCGATGCGCGCTTCGGCCATAACCCCTGCGTCTAAGTAGTGCCCCAGCGGCCCCACGCAGGCGACTATTGCTCCGCCACAGCTTCGTCTTGGCATTGAGCGAATTCGAGGAGCACTCTGTTCCTTGTTGCCGACCGACCACTTACGTGTTGGGCGGTCGTGCTTGGTCGCCTCAGATTCGTGTTGTGACCAATCGCTAGGGCGCGGCATCCAGGCTGTCGCTCAGCAATAGCCCGTCGATCACCGCAGTGCTTTGCCACAACTCGCGCAGCGCTTCGACATAGGCCAGGTTCACCTGAAAATAGGTGCGCTGCGCGGTCAGGTAGTTAAGAAATGGAAACTCTCCCTGGCGATATCCGGCGGCCACTAGCCCCAGCGTTTCTGTGGCATGCGGCAGGATGTCGCGGGAGTAACGCTCGACTTGTTGTCGACCATTGGCATAGCGCTCGAAGGCCAAGGCCAGGCGACTTTGCAGCGCTAGCTGTAGTCGCTGGTAATCGGCGCGGGCGGCTGCCAAGTCGGCCGCAGCGCGTCGAATCGCCCCTTGGTTGCGGTCGAACAGCGGCACCACAATGGTCGATTGCACCATGCCGATGTTTTCATGTGCCGCGTTATCACGCTGTACCATGAACTGGTTGTCGGGGTTGGGAATGGGCTGCACGCGCGCACGTTGGAACGTGAAGGCCGCCTGGGAGACGCGCGCCTGAGCGGCCCCCAACTCGGGACTGGCGGAGAACAGCGCGCCCAGCGAGACGTCCCAATCGCGAACGGGAGGTGGCTCGTTGAGCGTGTCGACCAACTCGGTCTGGGCCAATTGGGGAATTCCCACCGCGGCGGCCAGGCCCGCCCAACTCGCTCGATAGCGATTTTCGGCGCGCGCCAAGAGCAGCCGCCCCTGGTCTAGTTCGATGCGGGCTTGCAAGGCGTCGACTCGGCCAACTTCCTGGGCCTTGAGCAGTGCCTCGGCGGCCTGGACACCTTGTTCGCCGACCGCGACCAGTTTTTGGGTGAGGTCGATGGAGCGCTGGGCGACCACGGCGTCGACGTATCGCAGCCGGACATCGGTGACGACTTTCCAGCGTACCATGGCCGCCTGTTGTTGCTGTTCGCGCACGCCCTGGCTGGCAATCGCTCGGTTCAACCGGAGCTTGCCACCGAGCATGAGCATCTGACCGAAATACACGCCCTGTTGGCCCGCCGTCCCACGATCGCCGATTTGTTGGCCGGTGTAGCCCACGAAGGGGTTGGGATAGAGTCCAACCTGAACCCAGTTGCCCTGTGCGGATCGTACCGTAGCGCCGGCGCGGGCCAGCGCCGGGTTGTGGGTTAGGGCCAGGCCCTCGAGTTCGTCGAGCCCCATACGATTGGAAATGCCGCGCACGGCAGGGCCGGGAGGCACAATCTCCAGCGGCGCTTGCGCACCGGGCAGCGGTGGCAGCGGCGAAAGGCTCGCAGCGTTCGGCAAGGATTGGCCGCGCGTCGGAGGTTCCGGCGCCGCGACGGAAGGCACGGTCTCCATAGTCGCGGGTGCGACTGGAACATTCGGGGCGAATTGGTGGCGCGCCATCGGCGTCGCCGTCGGCTGGCCGGCGCGCACTGCGGCGCAGACGAACACGGTAGACACTATGGTGATGAGCCGAGACATGGTCGAGCAGCGGTTGGTAGGCGTGGACTGGCGCTGGAGGAGGGAACCGGTATGCCGGAGCAGCCAGCAGATGGGTAGGCAATTCAGGAAAGCGGCCGCGATGGACCTGAAATCGAAACGCCAGTTCTCGCGCAAGAGCTTTCTCAGGGCGAATCCATGGGCACGGAAGGTGTGCGGAAGCTAGTGAATACTTCGGAGATCGCGGTTGTTCGGGTTGAAACGAATTTGTCAGCGTGGCGTGGGCGCGGACTCCAGCCTCCTGGAATAGACGCCCCCTCTCGCCCAAATTGGTGCGGCAAGCCCTCGCGACAGGTGCTTTTTTTCGCGAAATCGACCTCGACAAGCCGGGGTCGAAAACGGGCCAGCGGGGTTGGTAAACTGCTGCGTTCTGGGAAGATATGCGGTGCCGACAATGTTGGCCAGGGAATGGACCGTTGCCGACTTCCTGGACTGGATGCCCCGTGTGAGTGGCCCGCGTCGGAGAAGGAAGACATGAGAATCGGACGCCGTTTCGGTTGGTTGATCGCATCGCTGACGCTGACTGGGCTAGGAGTGCTGGGTGTGAGCCTGCACGTTCGTCGATCGCGTCAGTGGGAGATTCCGCCAGGAAACGTTCAGGTAGCAGCGCGCGATCAGCCGCACGACGGCGGCCATGCACATCCGCACGATGAAGGCCACCCATTGTCGGAGGAAGTGTTGCGATTGAGCGCCGAGGCCCGGGCAAACCTGGGCTTGCGGGTGACCGCTGTCGAGCCTCAACAGTATTGGTGGACGATTCTGGTGCCGGGGGAAATCATCGATCGACCAGGCTGCTCGGACTGGGAGGTGACGTCTCCGGTGGTGGGTGTGGTGACAGAGGTACACGCTTATCCCGGAGACACGGTGCGACCGGGCGCGAGCCTGTTTACCCTGCGGTTGTTTAGCGAGCACCTGCAAAACGCGCAGAGCGAGCTTTTCAAGGCGACGCGAGAGATTCAGTTGATCGAGGAGCAACGGGCCAGGTTGGCGGGTGCGGCCCAGAGCGGCGCTATTCCGCAGTCGCGCTTGATCGAGTTGGAAAATCAATTGCGTCGACAAACCGGGCTGGTGCAGAGCCAGCGACAAGAACTGCAGAACCGGGGGTTGTTGCCGGCACAGATCGACGCTGCCGCGCAGGGTGCGTTTGTCTCGACGATCGATGTGGTGGTGCCTCCTCCTCCGCCGCACAACCAGCCGACTGGGTCAACCGTCGAGCGTGGTGAGATCCGCGAGTCGGGCGAGACCGTCGGCGCGGAACCGAGCGACGAGTTGCCGGTGTACGAAGTGCAGGCACTGCGAGTGGGGCTGGGCCAGCAGGTGCAGGCAGGCCAACTATTATCCACGCTGTCGAATCATCGCGAATTGTACATCGAGGGCCACGCTTTCAAGCGGGAGGCAACCTATTTGGAACGTGCAGCGCAGCAAGGCTGGAATGTGGACGTGGAGGTGACGGAAGACGACTTGGACAATTGGCCATCGGTTGCGCAGCGTTTTCGCATTCGTCATCTGGCCAACTCGATCGATGTGACGAGCCGTACTTTTGCCTTCTACATTCCGCTGGTGAACCAGTCGCGCAGCTATGTACAGGATGGCGAAACCTTTGTGGTGTGGCGATATCGGCCAGGGCAGCGTGTGCGACTGCACGTTCCGGTCGAGGAACTGCACGATGTATTCGTGCTGCCACAGGCAGCCGTGGCCCGAGAAGGACCCGATGCCTTTGTGTTCGTTGAGCGCCATTCCGAAATCGAACGACAAAGAGTGGAGGTTTTGCGAGAGGACCGACGATTTGCGGTGGTTGGCGGAAGTAGCGGCCTAGAGAAAGGGGTACGCATGGTGCAGAACGCGGCCTCGACACTGAATCGGATCCTGCACGCACGGTTGGCAGATCATGCCACCTTGGACGGACATGTCCACGCGGATGGTTCGTCGCACCACGAGCATTGAACGAGGCGGGCATGCTGAATGCGGTGATTCGCAGCGCGTTGCGTTATCGGCCTCTCGTGGTACTGGCGAGCTTGGCACTGCTGATCATTGGTTCGTGGATGGCAACCCGTCTACCGATCGATGTGTTTCCAGACCTGAATCGGCCCCGAGTGACGCTGCTGACGGAATGCCCCGGGCTGGCCACGGAAGAAGTGGAACTGCTGGTAACGCATCCGATTGAGGTGGCGCTGTTAGGTGCCAATGGCGTGCAGGGGGTTCGGAGCCAGACGACGGCCGGGCTGAGTGTGATTTTTGTCGAATTTGACTGGTCAATGGAAATTCGTGCGGCGCGCCAAACCGTGCAAGAACGGTTGGCGATTCTCGGCGAAACCTTGCCGGCCGGTGTGCGACCTTATTTAACGCCTCCGACGTCGATTATGGGCCAGATCGTCGTGGCGGGTTTGTATCGGCGCGCGGGACCGCGAGGCGGCGAGTTGTATCCGGTCGCAGAGACCGGCTGGCTGGCGGAATTGGATCCCGCGTCGGGGCAACCGACTGTGCGCGTCTGGCGAGCCCCGCCTGGCATGTCACCCAATGAATGGACCGAGGTGCCGATTGCGCAGCAGGACTGGGAGCCAGGCGACGGTGGGGCGCGTCGCGTTCGACTGACAATCGAAGGCAGTACGCACTACGTGACCCTGCCGAGCTTCGAGGCACGGCAACTGGAACTGCGCACGCTGGCCGAATGGACCATACGGCCGCGACTGCTCAAGGTAACCGGCGTGGCCGAGGTGTTCTTGCAAGGCGGTGAACGTCAGCAGTATCAGGTGCTGATCGACCCGGCGGCGTTGTTGGAATATGGAGTGACCTTGGCGGAAGTCGAGCAGGCGTTGGCGGAAAGCAACATCAACACCAGTGGCGGGATCGCTGTGCAAGGCGAATCCGAGCGACCGATTCGGGTGTTGGGGCGATTGGGGCCCGACGCCGAACGAGTGCTCGATGACCTGCGCCGCGTGCCAGTGAAAAATCACCCCGACCGCAGCGTGCTGGTCGAGCAGGTGGCCGAGGTCGTGATGGGATCGCAGTTCCGTCGGGGCGATGGCAGCGTGGACGGCCGGCCAGGCGTGGTGTTCACGATCGTGAAGCAACCGCATGTCGACACGCGCGACCTGACAGACCGTGTCGAGAATGCCTTTGCCGAGGTGGAAGCGACCCTGCCGCCAGAGTTGGGGGTCAATGCGAGTTTGTTTCGGCTGAAATCGTTTATCGACAGGGGTATTTTCAACGTGGGCGAGGCGCTGGCGATTGGCGCCGGATTAGTCCTGGTGATCTTGTTCTTGTTTCTGTTGAATTTCCGCACGACCTTCATCACGCTAACCGCGATTCCCTTGTCGCTCGTGATGACAACGCTAGCCTTTCGTTGGATTGGCTGGCTGACGGGCACGCCGCTGACGATCAACGTGATGACCCTCGGCGGAATCGCCGTGGCGATGGGGGAGCTGGTCGACGACGCGATCGTCGACGTGGAAAACATCTTCCGGAGATTACGGGAGAACCACTCCTTGGCCGAACCGCTGCCGGCGTTGCGCGTGGTTTACGAGGCGAGCAAGGAAATTCGCAGCGCCATTGTGTTCGGCACGGCGGTGGTCATTCTGGTGTTCCTGCCGTTGTTCGCGTTGTCGGGCGTCGAGGGGCGGTTGTTCGCCCCCTTGGGCGCGGCCTATATCACTTCGATCTTGGCTTCGCTGGTGGTGTCGCTGACGGTGACGCCGGTGCTTTCGTACTACCTGCTCACGGGGGCCGACGGCGCGCACTCGACTGGCGACGGTTGGATGCTGCGGACGTTGAAGACCTTGGTAACACCGTTGATTCGTTTGAGCATGACTCGCCCCGTCTGGTTGTTGTTGATTTCCTGGATCGGTTGTGTTTGGGCCGCCTGGTACTTCGTACACCTGGGGCGTGACTTCCTGCCGGCCTTCGATGAGGGAAGTGTGCAGGTCAACGTAACGTTGCCACCGAGCTCGTCATTGGCCGCTTCGGGGCAAACCGCGGCCGCTATCGACAAAACACTGCGCAAGCGCCAGGTTTCACCCGCAAACCCCCAAGGAGACATCGAGCATTTCGTGCGACGCACCGGCCGCGCCGAATTGGACGAACACGCCATGCCTGTGAGCGGCAGCGAGTACCTGATCAGCATGAATCCGGACAGCGGCCGTCACCGCGACGACGTGCTGCGCGAGATGTTGCACGACCTGCGTCAAGAGGCGCCTGGCGTCGACATAGAAGTGGAACAACCGCTGGCACATTTGATCAGCCACATGACTTCCGGCGTTTATGCGCAGATTGCCATCAAGGTGTTCGGAGACGATCTTCAGTCCCTGGCGCGGTTGGCGGAAGAGGTTCGGCTGGTAGTTTCCGACGTGCCAGGCGTGACCCCGCCGGTCGTCGAGGCGCTGCGACAAACCGAGGAACTGCACATCCGGTTGCGCGCCGAAGACTTGGCGTTTTACGGGCTGACGCGGGCCTATGTGGCGGGCATGTTGCAAACGGCGCTGCAAGGCGAAGTGGTGTCGCAGGTGATTCAGGGACAGCAACGGTTTGGATTGTTGGTCCGGCTGGAAGAAGGATATCGCACGGACTATGCGAACCTGGGCCGCTTGCGCATCGACTTGCCCGACGGACGAGGTCAACTCGAGCTGCGCGACGTGGCCGATGTGGGCGAGGGCGCGGGACCCAACGCGGTGCATCGCGAGAACGCTAGACGACGGATTGTCGTGAGATGTAACACCCAAGGACGCGATTTAGCAAGCACCGTCGCCGACATTCGCCAGCGCGTCGAAGCGCGCGTGAAGCTGCCGGCGGGTTACTTCTTGGAATATGGTGGGCAGTTCGAAAGCCAACAGCGCGCTACGCTAATGATTCAGGCGTTGGCCGTCGTATCGGTGGCGGGAATGTTGGTGGTACTGTTGGTGCTGTTTCCTTCGTTGCGCATCGCATTGCAGATTCTGAACGCGCTGCCCACCGCATTTATTGGCGGGGTGGCAGCGTTGGTGCTGACCGGCCAATCGCTGACCGTGGCCAGCCTGGTCGGCTTCATCTCACTATGCGGGATCGCGGTGCGCAACGGCATCTTGCTGGTCACCCACTACTTCCACCTGATGCGCGAGGAAGGCGAACCGTTTTCGCAAGCGATGGTGTTGCGGGGCAGCTTAGAGCGGTTGGCTCCTGTGCTGATGACCGCGCTGACCGCGGGCATCGGGTTGGTGCCACTGGTGGCGGGAGGCCAAACCCCTGGTCGGGAAATCTTGTATCCAGTCGCCACAGTCATTTTGGGTGGATTGGTGACGTCGACTTTTTGCGAGTTCTTGATTCATCCGGGCTTGTTTTGGCGATTCAGCGGTCGCGATGCCGAACGATTGGCCAAGCGCTCTGTCGACGCACTCTTGTAGCTTCCGGCTGGGCTCAGCCCGAACTTATTCATGAGCGTTCTGCTGCGGTACCGAA
>CAYSXM010000016.1:0-16995 GCA_964434905.1 uncultured Pirellulales bacterium
CCGCTGCACTAGAAGTTGTTTGCCCCCAACCCCTGGCGGGTTCGGGGTCGTTCCGCGTCACCCAGCAAAGCTGGGTTGACGCTCCACTATTTCGCCATCGCATCCAAGCGATGACCGAGCCCGTCGAATGCTTCAACGGGCTACGAGGCGCAGGCATGCACCAGAGAGTGGATCGCATCGAGAACACTCCTCGCGGGCAGGCCATGGCGCCGCAACGCGCAGCGCTCGACAAGCCTTGCCTGAAAAGCATCATCGGCACGATCGTGGGGATCGGAACACGAAGAACAACCCCACCCAGATAGCACAGCAGGGGCGCCAACCAGCGGTGCGCGGAAAACTGGAGAAACCAGGCTGAGTTTAACGCGCACAGGTCGACACGGACACGCGTTGGTGTAACACCCCTCGGTGCCCGGGAGGTTCCTGTTGAGCACCGCCGACGGCATGGTTCCCAGCCGTCCCCCACACCTGGCGTGGCATGCTTCGAGGCCCGCTACAGCAAGCTTTCCAGCAGCAACCGCATCTTACGCAGCTCGACGGTGTGATCGACGTCGGGCATGGGTCGAATGTCGACACACAGCGATCGCCCATAGCGTACCCGGGTCAGTTGTGCCACCAGCCGACCATATTCGATCGTGCCTTGCCCCACCCGCACCTGCAGCTTGTCCTTGGTCGTATCGCGCAGGCGGACGTGATAAACGTATCGGATCAGGGCATCGATCGATCCACCGGCCAGGGGGCCGCACAGATAGTGGCTCGGGTCCAGGCTCAGCCCGAGCCCTTTCACATTGTCACACAGTACGGTGGCCGTGCTGGGGTCTTGGGTCACTCGGCCGACTTCGGTTCGCATGGCGACCAGCACCCCGTCGACCGAGGCAATTTTGACCATTTCGCGCAGGCGTTCGATTTCCGCGTTGAAGGGAGTACCCAACTCGGCGGCGGGTACGGCCACGGTGACCACCTTGGTGGCCTTGGCCAGTTTGCAAACGGCACGAAACTGCTCGTAGTAGCTGGGGCCCTCGCCGACCAGATCGAGATTGTAGGCCACCGGTTTGATGCGATGGGTTTCGCGGCAACTCAAGATTGCCTGTTCCAGGTTGTCCACCACTTCGGCCGTGTGCAGTTGAGGGCCGTCGGGACGGATGGTGATTTCAACGTTGGAATACTCCAAGTCGATCAATCGACCCAGTGCGTCGGGCAACGACAACTCGGGAAAACAATCGGTCGATGCGGCAACGAACACGAAGGCACTCCTGAACGCTTCTCGCCGGCAATCGGTCGACGTGCCCGGCATCCAGACCAGGCCGGGATTTGGCCCTCGGTCAGGCGGGCCCACCGCGGGCCACGGCGAAAACAGCGGATCTCTGGTGAGGCCACGGAGGGGTAATTCGGCCGTAGCTTACCGGCCGTGGTCCAAACTTGGCAACACCTCCCGCGGGGGCACACTGGCTGGCTCTCCGGCCCCGAGTTGGTAAACTGCCGGCGCTCGTACGTCGTGCCGACCGCGCCAGGCGACCCTTGGCCGGCGGTCACCAGCGGGGCGGTTGCCGGCCATGGCGACCATTTACGGCGAGCCTCCTTTGATACAAGGCGCGATCTACATGGAACCTCAAGTGGGCGATCCTCCGTCGGCGCAGGGCCTGGTTAACCCCCAATTGGTGTCGGCCGGGCGGCCTTCGGCATCGCCCCCGCGACGGGGACGCTGGCTGCTCTGGTTGCTGGCTCTGGGTGTTCTGGCGGTCATGTTCTTGCTATGCCTCACCCCCCTAGCTGGTTTGGGCAATTTGAGCAGTGGGGAACCTCGGCTTTCGGAAAAACGGGTCAGTGGACCTTGGATGGCGCGCCACAAGGTGGCGGTGATCACCATCGAGGGGGCCATCATGGATGGCGAGGGGTATCCGCGCCGCCAGATCGACCAGGATCGGGAAGATGACCAGGTCAAGTGGATCGTGCTGCGCGTCGTATCTCCTGGCGGGTCGGTCAGCGCTAGCGACTATATCTACCATCATCTGCGTCAACTGCGCGAGGATCGCGAGATTCCGCTGGTGGTCAGCATGGGCTCGCTGGCCGCCAGCGGTGGCTACTATGTGTCCATGGCCGCCGGCGACCAGAAAGATGTAATCTTCGCCGAGCCCACCACGTTCACAGGCTCCATCGGCGTAATCATTCCGCATTTCAACGTGGCGGGTCTCATGGAAGAATGGAAGGTCGAAAGCGATTCGATCGTAAGCCACCCGCTGAAGGAAGCCGGCACCCTAACCAAAAAACTGAACGACCAGGAGCGTGCGATTTTTCAAGCGCTGGTCGACGACGGATTCAGCCGCTTCAAGCAGGTCGTGCGCTATGGCCGCCCCGCGCTGGCCGCCGACGAGGCCGCGCTCGATGCCATTGCCACGGGCCAGGTCTTTACCGCCAAGCAGGCGCTGGAAAACGGACTCGTGGACCGCGAGGGGTTTGTCGAGGACGCGATCGACCGAGCGATCGAACTCGCGAATCTCGACCAGGAGCAAGTGCGGGTTATCGAGTACCAGCCACAGCACGGCATCTTCGAGGAAGTGTTTCTTGGCGGTCGGGTGCGCTCCCCCACGTTCGATGTCGCAGCGCTGATCGACCTGACCACGCCACGCGCCTATTACCTGTGTACCTGGTTGCCGGCGTTGGCCGGACTGCCCCGGCCGCGCTAGCCGGCCTGCGTGGCCACGTCGCCCCGCCAGATTGGTCAGCGTCGTAGGGCAGTGCGTCTGCAAGCCCCGTAGTTTTGTAGGTCCGTTTTGTAGGTCAGGCCTTGCCTGACAGTTTTGTCGGCCTAGCCACCTTGGCTCGATTATCGACTTGTCAGGTAGACGTCTTAGCCCCACGTCAATGACGTGAGGCCATGTGCCGGAGTCGGCCGCGCGGCTGCGGCCCCGCCGCGTTCCATCCGGGGTCTCGCACTGGCAGAGCCAGTGGCACCCGGCGTGAATCGCCAGGTGCCAATCCCAATTCTGCGATCAATTCCGCGCAGACGTCAGCCACCCGCGGTCATTCACCCAGGGTCAGCCGCTCGATCGTCTCCAACAGCGCGCTCAATGCGGCGGGGTCGGTCAGCGGATGCGCGTCGCCCACCACCTGCAATAGCGACTCTGGCAGCCCGCTGGCGGCGAGCAATTCCTGGCTGTCGGCCAGTGGGATTACGGTGTCCCCCGCCGCGTGCAGAATTGCCACCGGCGGCGCGATGGTACACGCGGTGCCCCAGCGCTTCCAGGCCGGCGCCAACAGCACGCGCGGCGTATTGCCTAGCAGCAGGTGCATGGCCACGGCCGCGCCGCGGCTGGAACCCACCACACACCTGGGTTGGCAAGCCTGCAGCGCGTCGGCGGCCAACGCCAAGGCCGCTGAAAAGTCGTCGTCGGGCAACTGCGGGCAGGTGACTTGAAACCCCTGCTCGGCCAGCCAGCGCGACTTGAAGCCTCCGGCCACGGCTCCGTAGCCATGGAGGTACAGCAAGCGAACCTCGCCTCGCCGTGACGTGACCAACTCGACCGGCGAAGGCGCCATGCGTATTTCCCGTCGCCGTGGGTCGCTCAAGTTCCTCGTCGTGCGGTGGCTGCCAGCAACTCGGCCAGCGCGGCGAAAATGGTGTCCGGCGCGGCCATCCGGCCGGCTCCTTGCTGGCGACAGCTTAGCCAGCCGGTTTCCGGGTCGACCAGGCGCAGCCCGTCTCGCCGCAGCACGTCGACATTGCGCTGCACGGCCGGCTTGACCCACATGTCGCAGTTCATGGCCGGGGCCAGCAGCACGGGGCCGGCAAACGCCAAGAGCGTGGTCGAGAGCAGATCGTCGGCTAGCCCTTGGGCCAGCTTGGCCAGCAGGTTGGCCGTGGCCGGTGCCACACAGCAGACTTCGGCACGGTGTGCTAGTTCGATGTGCGCACCCAACGGTGCGCCCACTTCGTCGAACACCCTGCGGCGCACCGCGCGGCCGGTAAGTGCTTCAAACGTGGCGGGGCCGACAAACTGGCAAGCAGACTCGGTCATGATGACTGAGACGCCGGCGCCGGCTTGAACCAATTGGCTGACCAGCGCCGCGGTTTTGTAGGCGGCCACGCCCCCGCTCACTCCGATCAGCACTTCGCGACCTTGCATGGAGCCCTCGACCCGGCGCCGCTTGGGTGGGCACTGGCTTACAGTTGACTCAGATCAAGCTCAGGCGGACCTCCGGCCTCGGCCGGCGCCGAGACGGTGCGCAGGTTGTTGCTCGTGTCGAGAAAAATCTTGTCTTGCAGGATCTCCTCAATCACCACTTGCAGCTTGTCGACCCCCTTGATGTCGACCAGCGGACGCGCTCCGGCATTCAGTGCCACGAGGCGCTTTTGGATCAGGGTCGAAAGCTTGAACCGGCCCCCGACCTTGTTGACGATCGCCTCTTCGCGCAGGGCGTCGATCATGAAATTCCTTTCACCTCTTGAAGAATCTGGCACAGTCGGGCCACGGCCCGATCGCAATGGTCGTTGGTCACCTGGTAGCGATAACGGTCTGCGAAGGCGCTCTCGCGGCGGGCGCTTTCCAGCCGACGCTGGATATCGGCTTCCTGCTCGGTGCCTCGCCCCCGCAACCGGCGCTCGAGTTCCTCGGCCGAGCCGGGGTGGATGAAGATCGTGACAGCCTGAGGATAGTATTCCAAAACGCGCTGGGCACCCTGCACGTCGATCTCCAAGACTACCCATTTTCCAGCCGCCAAACTAGGGGCCACCTCGCTGGACAGCGTGCCGTACCAGTATCCCCGGCCGTGAACTTCGCAGCATTCCAGAAATTCGCCGGAAGCACGCCGCCGGGCGAATTCCTGTTGCGAAAGAAAATGATAGCTCTGGCCCGGCGTTTCCCCCTGCCGCGGAGCCCGGGTGGTGGCGGAAATCGAAACCACCAGCGGCAGCGGGCACTTCTGCACTAAGCCCGCCACGAGGGTCGATTTGCCCGAGCCCGAAGGTCCGGAAACGATCACCACCTGGCCGCGATCGGTGCTGGTCATGGCTGGCAACCAGGGGGGAACGCCCGCGGCGCGGGGAGAGGAAGGAGAAATTCTATTCGACGTTTTGAATCATTTCACGCATGCGCTCGATCGCCGCTTTGATTTCGATCACCCGCCGGGCGATCTCCACATCGTTGGCCTTCGAGCCGATGGTGTTGGTCTCGCGGAACATCTCCTGGGTCAGAAACTCCAACTTGCGTCCGGCGCTGTCGGTTTCGCCCAAGAACGTGGCAAACTGGGCCAAATGGCTTTCGAGCCGCACCACCTCTTCCGAGATATCCGAACGCTCGGCGAAAATGCTGACCTCTTTCAACAAGTCGGAAGGGTCGAGAGTCACTTGATATTCGGCCAGAATTTTCTTGAGCCGTTCTTCCAGCCGGCGTCGGTAGCCATCGCCCACCAGGGGCGCGCGTTTGGCAATCTCGCCCAGTTCGCGCGCGATCGTCGCGCAATGCGCCGCGAGATCGGCCGCCATGGCCCGCCCCTCTTCGGAACGCATCTGGCCCAAGGCCGCCAAGGCCGCGTCGAGCGCGGGGCGAATCTCCGGCCATTCCTCCAGGGCCAAGGCACTATCGGCCGGCGTTTCATGTACGACGCCGGGTAAGCCCAAGAGCGCGGCCAGCGGCACCCCTCCGCCTGTCTTGCTCGTAGTCGCGTCGGCCACCTGTTCGGCCAGCACCACAAGTTGCCGGTGGTACCCCAACAGCACGGCGGGGTTCAATTGAAAGTCGTCGGCGCGGTGAGCACGGTCGATGCGCAACACGACCTGCACCGTCCCGCGGCGTACCTGACGACGCACCGCGCTCTCGATCTCGGGCTCGAGCACGTTGTACGAGTCGTCGCACTTCAGCGATAACTTAAAATACTTGCTGTTGATCGTGCGCACTTCGACGACGATCGCCAGACCAGCTCGCTGCTGGTGCGCCTCGCCAAAGCCTGTCATGCTCAACAACACGGGGCGACGCTCCTCGGAAGCCGGTTTGCACAACGACAACGCACCCGCCCACACCGCGTGCGGTGCCCACCGGCCAACTTCAAGGTTGCACGGGCGCGGTGGGGGCAGAGGGGGCCACTGCCGCGCTGTCAGGTGCGGCAGCCGGTGACACTGCCGCGCTGTCAGGTGCGGCAGCCGGTGACGCTGCGCCTCCAGCAGGTACCGCACCAGTAGGCACAGCCGCAGCCGGGGCCGTCCCAGGGGCAGCCGGCTCGAGCGGAGCACCGCTGGCCGAGGTATCTAGACCACTGGTCGGGGGCAATCCCGAGCCGAGAGATTGATCCAATTGATCGTCGCCGTTGCCGGCCAGCTTGACCGTAATCGCGCACAGCAAGATCCATACGAACGCGGCGCCGATCGTGATCCGCGTGAACAAATCGCCGGCCTTGGTTCCAAAGGCGCTCTGGCCGCCCATGCCGCCAAACGCACCGGCCAAACCCCCGCCGCGGCCCCGCTGAATCAAGATCAGTCCGATCAGCGCCAGTGATACGAAAAACAACAAAATGCCCAAGAAGGCGTTCATCCGCACCACTCCGCCAAAAAAATTTACTCAGATCCGCACATCGTTTCGCGGGTCAAGTCGCGGTGGCAACCACCGGCCCAGGCGTCCACCCGCCCATAGCACCGCCGTCTTGGGGGCCGTGCTATCTGGCCGCCCGACAAATGCCGAGAAAGTCGTCAGCCGCCAGGCTGGCCCCCCCGACGAGGGCGCCGTCGACGTTCGCTTGACCCACTAGCTCGGCCGCGTTGGCCGGTTTCACGCTTCCGCCGTACAAGATGCGCACCCCCTCGGCAGTGGCCAGATTGTACCTCTCGGCCAGTAGTTTGCGAAGGTCGGCATGCACTTCCTCGGCCTGGGCTGGCGTGGCCACCTGGCCGGTGCCTATCGCCCAGACTGGCTCATAGGCAATGACCAAGCGGGCGATCTGGTCGGGCGTTAGATCGGCCAACGATCCGGCACATTGCCGACGTATCACTTCCGCGGTGCGTCCTGCCTGGCGCTCTGTCAACAGCTCTCCGACGCAGACAATCGGCATCAGGCCGGCGGCCAGCGCGGCCTTGGTCTTCTGGTTCACTTCCGCATCGGTCTCGCCCAGCACGTGGCGCCGCTCGCTGTGCCCCAAAATAACCCACTTGCAACCTACGTCGAGCAGCATGCCGGGGCTGATCTCACCGGTGAACGCCCCTTGGGGTTGGTGGTACACATTCTGTGCACCCAGCCCCACGGGCGAACCGCGCAGCACCTGGCACACCGCGTCGAGGTAAACCGTGGGCGGGCAGACGGCCAACTCGACCGCGCCGGCCTCGGCGGCTCGCTCGACGACACGTTGGGCCAGCGCCACGGCGCCCGCCCGGTCGAGGTGCATCTTCCAATTGCCCACCACGAGCACGCGTCTCATACGGCCACTCCGGGGCGCGGCGAAAAGTGTTTGCCAAACAGCCGAGCCAGGTCGCGCATCTGGGCCGCCAGTGCCGCATATTGCTGGGGCAGCAACGCCTGGGGGCCATCCGAACAGGCCTGTTCGGGGCAGTTATGCACCTCGATGTGCACGCCATCGGCACCCGCTGCCAAGCCCGCCAAGGCACACGCCGGAATCAGGTCGGGCCGACCGGTGGCATGGCTGGGATCGACGATGATCGGCAAGTGCGACAGCCGTTTGGCCAGCGGCACCGCGGCCACGTCGAACAGGTTGCGCGTCGCCGTGTCGAAGCTTTTTACACCCCGTTCGCACAGCACGACTTGCGAATTGCCTTGCGAAAGCACGTACTCGGCGCTCATCAGCAAATCGGTCACCGTGGCGCTCATGCCGCGCTTCAGCAACACGGGCTTGCGCGTCCGCCCCACCTCGGTCAGCAAATTGAAGTTTTGCATATTGCGGGCGCCGATCTGGATCATGTCGGTGTATTCGACCACCTCGTCGACCTTGCGCGGATCCATCACCTCGGTGACCACGGGCAGATGGTATTTGTCTCCCACGGCGCGGAGAATCTTCAACCCCTCGACCCCCATGCCCTGAAATGCATAAGGACTGGTGCGCGGCTTGTAGGCACCGCCGCGCAGAATGTTCGCGCCCGCTGCGACCACTGCCTCGGCAATCGCATCGAGTCGCTCGTAGCCCTCGATGGCGCAGGGGCCGGCAATCATGCCCAAATGGGGTCCACCGATCTTCACCCCCGCCACGTCGACAATGCTGGGCGTGGGGTGCGCTTCGAGGCTGGCCAGTTTGTAGGGTGGCATGATGGCCAACACCTCGGCTACGCCGGAAATCGCACGCAACGGCTCGGCCTGTAGCTTCTGTTCATCGCCAATCACCCCGATGATCGTGCGGTAGGTACCCCGGCTCAGATGGGCTTGAAAACCCAACGACTCGACACGCTCTACCACGTGCTCGATCTGCGCTTCGGTAACGCCCGACTCAAGAACGATAATCACGCTCTGGGCCTCGCCATGGATACCAAGAGATCGGCGGAAAACCGCCTGGCCACCGCCGAATGATCGGCTGCCAGAATTCCGCGAAACGGGCCAGTTTACCCCGTGCGGCCAGCCACGGTAAGGCGGTCTCTTAACGCGAATTTCCCGTGGGGCCACACGGCGGAAAGCCTTCTGGCGTCGTCGAAACCGGTCTGGATCGATCGTACCGGAAAACGGCTCTTCGCGCCACACCGGCCGGGGCGTCGAAAAACCCTGGGGGCCAAACCCGTGCGAGCGGGGGCTCGGTCGGGTAAATTCAGGGGCTTCACGCCTCGCCTGTCGTGGCCCGCCGTGGCGGGGGCCGATTGGCAGCTAGGCGAAGTTTCCCAGCGGAGGTGCGCGCGGATGAGCAAGACGTCGGCAGTGGCCTTGGGGTTGGATTTCGGAACCGAGAGCGTGCGCGCGCTGTTGGTTACCCTGGCCGGCGACGAAGTCGGTTCGGCCGTGGCACGCTATGCGCATGGCCAGATTACCGAGTGCCTGCCTGGCACCGAAGAAGCGTTGCCGGCCGAGTTCGCGCTACAACACCCGTCCGACTGGCTCGATTCTGCCTCGGTGGCCGTGGCCGAGGCGCTGGCCCAGGCCAAGCTCGACCCTTCCGCGGTGTTGTCGATCGGCGTCGATTTCACCAGTTGCACGATGTTGCCCAGCTTGGCCGACGGCACCCCCTTGTGCCTGGTGCCCGGCCTGGCCGCTGACAAACACGCTTGGCCCAAGCTGTGGAAACATCACGCCGCGCAAAGTCAGACCGATCGCCTCAACCTGGTGGCGCGTGAACGCCATGAGCCGTGGTTGGCCCGCTATGGCGGCGCCATCGGGCTCGAGTGGTTCTTTCCAAAAATCTTGGAAGTGCTGGAGCGCGCGCCGCGCATTTACCAGAAGGCCGAGGTCTGGCTCGAAGCGGGCGACTGGTTCGTCTGGCAATTGGTCGGCGGCCCCGCGGCACAACTGCCTCGCTCAACTTGCCAAGCCGGCTACAAAGCCATGTGGAACCACCGCACGGGGTTTCCCTCGCCCGACTATTTCGCCGCCGTCGCGCCCAAACTGCGAGACGTTGCACAAAAACTGCCAGGCCGGTTTCTTGCGCCCGGCCAAGCGGCAGGCGAACTGTGCGCCACGGCCGCCGCGCGGCTAGGCTTGCCGCCGGGGTTGCCGGTCAGCGCCGCGGCGATCGACGCACATGCCGGCGTGCCGGGCGCCGGTGTGGCCGAGCCAGGCACCCTGGTCATGGTGCTCGGCACGAGCAGTTGCCACATGCTCAACGCGCTCGATGAACAATTGCTGCCGGGCTTGGCCGGCGTGGTCGATGGCGGCATTCTGTCCGGCATGTTCGGCTATGAAACCGGGCAGGCCGCGGTGGGCGACGCCTTCGATTGGTGCCGGCGATTGACCGGCGGCGGTGATTTTCAGTCGCTCAATTCACTGGCGGCCGCGCTGCCGCCTGGCGCCGATGGGGTGCGCGCCCTCGACTGGATGAACGGTTGCCGCACGCCGCTGATGGACGGCAACCTGAAAGGAGCGTTTACCGGTCTGGCGCTGCGGCACGGCCCCGAACATATCTATCGCGCACTGCTCGAAGCTTCGGCCTTTGGACTGCGCTGGATCGTGGAGTTGTTTCGCGAGGGAGGGCTGCCGGTCAAACGTCTGGTCGCCACCGGTGGCTTGCCGCACCACAACCCGCTGTTGGTATCGATCTACGCCGATGTATTGCAGGAACCGATATTGGTGCATCCCTGCCTGCATGGCCCAGCGCTGGGCGCGGCAATTCTAGGGGTGCTGGCCGCAGGCCGAGCGCGGTCGGGCTTTGCCTCGGCCACGGCGGCCGTGCGGGCCATGGCGCAGCCCCGTTCCGACAAGCCCTCGCGCACTGCCGTGACAGTAAAACCGAACCGCAAGCACCAAGCTGCTTACGATCGGCTGTACTTAGAATATCGCCAATTGGCGGAGCAGTTCCGCGAGCGCGCCAACCCGCCTGCCGACCCGCCACCGCGCGCCGCTCCGGCACGCAAGCCCAGCCCCGCGGCGGCCGCACGCGGACGCTAGCAGCCCGGCCTAGTTGGTGTTCACCGTCAGTGTTTCGCCACCCTTGACGGTCGACATGGCGCGGTAGGTCGGCAAGTCGATGTTCTCGGCAATGTAGTGCACGCTGGCATCGGCATACAAGAAATTCGCGCCTGCCTTGTGATTGCTGCGGAAGTTGCTGGTGCGGTGGAACCCGCCCCCCTCGGCCGGGCCGGCGCCGTCCCAGTCAAAACTTGGCCGACAGTCGAACAACCCCGTGAATGGCCCACCCGCTCCGGCTTGGAGTGAGATCGTCGTGTGCACAATGACGGGCAGGCCGTCGCCTGGGGGCGTGGCGTTTTTTTCCCACTTCTTGTTGAGCGGGTCGAGCGTGCAGCCCAACACCGAGGGGTTGTACAGTCCCTGGGCTCCGCCGACATCGAGCCCCGGCATGGCCATGCCCCAGAACTGATACGGCGGCAACACCCGCTCGCTGGCGGCCGTATACACCGCGCCTAGGTTGCCCACCAGGCCCAGTGGTTCGCAGTTGTCGTTCAGGTTCGCGCGGGGGCCGGTGCCCGCCGGGGTCGTGCCGCACTTGGTCAGCCGCCAGGTATTGCCTTGGGCTCCTTCGCCGGCGGCAATCGTGTTGCTGGTGCCGTCGGAAATGTCGCGGATCTTGCAGGCGTAGGTACCGCCGGGCAACCCGCTCTCGCGCGGGGGCGACATGTCGAACATACCGCGTTCTTGCTTGGCCCAGGCGTACAGCGTGTTACCAGCGGCCGAAAACTGCCGGTCGGCACCCCAATCGGTCACGAAATTCGGCGTCAGGCAGAAAGCATCCGACACACCCTTGCAGGCAATGTAATCGGTGGTGCCAAAAGACACTGGCAATCGGGCATTGATCGTATACGGGCTCAACCCTTTGGCCTTGTCGGCCAGGAAAATCAAATAGGGGTCGGTGACTGGGTTGTCGTGCGGGTTCGAGGCGCAGTTCAACGTCGGAATGTTGACTTCGAGAGGATGAATGCCCGACTTCGGGTCGGGCGATTGATCGAACCACGACAGGTTCTGATTCCAAATCGCCAGCACCGATGTCTGCTCGAAATAGGGCAACGTCGCGATGATCCAATCGGTGTGGAACACCGTCCGGCCGACGTCGGGGAAGGGCACCACCGTGGGTGGGGCGGAAGCGTCGCCATAGGACGTGCCCGAGGGAAAACAGCCCAGCGCGCTGTTGTAGTTGTGCATGGCCAAGCCCAACTGGCGCAGGTTGTTCGAGCACCTGGTGCGCCGGGCGGCCTCGCGCGCGGCCTGCACGGCCGGCAACAAGAGCGCGATCAAGATGCCGATGATGGCGATCACAACCAACAATTCGACGAGCGTGAAGCCTCGCCGCGAGCGATGGCCAACCATGCGATATCCCTTCTCGACAGAACGATGAACCGAAAACCGAATCGGCGTTCGGCCTGGCGCGCCCGCTGTTTCGCGAAACACGGCCAAGCCAACCCGACATGCTACCGCTTTGTTCGGTTTGGTCCAAACAATTTGTAGGCCAGTTTGATTTCGACGGCAGGGCCGCCAACCCGTTGTGGGGGTGATGGTTACGTCGTTGGCGGTGGCGCGAGCAGCTGCGCGTAAGAAGAGGGGGTCAGTTGCCGCTGGCGGAGAGAGTTTCCCCACCTCGAACGGTCGACATGGCGCGATAGGTGGCCAGATCGATGTTCTCGGCGATGTAGTGCACGCTGGCATCGGCATAGAGGAAGTTCGCGCCCGCCTTGTGGTTGCTGCGGAAATTGCTGGTGCGGTGGAAACCGCCCCCTTCGGCCGGGCCGGCTCCATCCCAATCGAAGCTCGGCCGGCAATCGAACAGACCCGTGAACGGTCCGCCCGCGCCAGATTGAATCGAGAGCGTGGTATGCACGATGACGGGCAGGCCATCGCCGGGCGGCGTGGCGTTTTTCTCCCACTTCTTGTTGAGCGGGTCGAGCGTGCAGCCCAACACCGACGTGTTGTACAGCCCTTGGACTCCACCGACGTCGAGCCCCGGCATGGCCATGCCCCAGAACTGATACGGCGGCAACAGCCGATCGCTGGCGGGGGTATAGGGCGCGCCGAAAATGCCCACCAAACCCAGCGGTTGGCAGTTGTCGTTCAGGTTGGCGCGGGGGCCGGTCCCCGCCGCGGTCGAACTGCACCTGGCCAGCCGCCAGGTGGGGCCTTGGGCCCCTTCGCCGGCGGCGAAGGTGTTGCTGGTACCGTCGACAATGTCGCGCACCTTGCAGGCGTAGGTGCCGCCGGGTAGGCCCGACTCTCGCGGGGGCGACAAATCGAACATGCCGCGTTCCTGCTTGGTCCAGGCATACAGCGTGTTGCCGGAGGCGGAAAACTGCCGACCCGCACCCGCATCGGTCACGAAATTCGGCGTCAGGCAATAGGCATCTGACACGCCCTTGCTGGCGATATAGTCGGTCGTGCCAAACCGCGCCGGCAAGCGGGCAGTGATCGTGTACGGGCTCATGAACTTGGCCGCGTTGGTCAGTTCGATCAGATACGGGTCGGTGACCGGGTTTTCGTGCGGGTTCGAGGGGCAGTTCAACGTGGGAATGTTGACTTCAAGCGGGTGGATGCCTGTCTTCGGGTGGGGCGATTGGTCGAACCACGACAGGCTCGGATCCCAAATGGCGGTGACGGAGGTCTGCTCGAAATAGGGGAGCATCGAGATAATCCAATCGGTATGGAATACCGTGCGTCCGACATCTGGAAAGGGGACCACCGTGGGGGGCGCGTTGAAGTCGCCATAGGTCATGCCCGAAGGGAAACACCCCAACGCGCTGTGGTAATTCTGCATAGCCAAGCCCAATTGGCGCAGGTTGTTCGAGCAACTGCTGCGCCGGGCCGCTTCGCGCGCGGCCTGCACGGCCGGCAGCAAGAGTGCGATCAAGATGCCGATGATGGCGATAACCACCAACAACTCGACGAGCGTGAAGCCTCGCCGTGAACCGTGGTGAACCATGCAATGTTCCCTTTTAACTGGGCGCGTACTTATTCCATGCTAGACCAGGTTTCGCCGGGTCCAAACGAATTGCGAGCCAGATGCGGCCGGCAGCGGAAACCGGCACTCGGGGTGGGTCCCCATTTCGCGGCTCGACGGAAGGCAAACGCTCGTCACCCAACGCCTTACACGGTAATTGGTTGCGTCCTGAACCATTGCTGTGCAGTAGTCCGCCGTGAGGGCTCGGTCGGCCACCGGCACCCCCCTGTGGCCGGCCAGGTCGCCGGGACAACACGGCGCTGCTTGACGCCCCGCGCGGCACGCTTCTACGATCAACGGTTTCGCCTGCCGCGCCGCCGCGTATCAATGACGGGTCATGGAAAAAAGTAAAGTCGCCATCGTCGGATTGGGCACCGTGGGCACCGGCGTGGCCCGCCTGCTGATCGATCTCGACCGACGCCAGCAGCGGCCAGGGGGCCGTGCGCTGTGCCTGGAACAGGTCGTGGTCCGCGACCCGCGCAAAGTCCGCGAGATCGAACTGCCGCCCGGTTTGGTAACCGACGACTTGTCGCGTGTTACCTCGAACCCGGAAATCGAAGCGGTGGCCGTGCTGATCGGGGGACTGGAACCCGATCGCTCGATCACGCTGTCGCTGTTGGAAAGCGGCAAGAACGTGGTGACCGCCAACAAGCTGCTGTTGGCCGAGCATGGGCCCGAGTTGTTCGACCGCGCCCGGGCACTGGGTCGATCGATTGCTTTCGAGGCGTCGGTGGCCGGTGGCATTCCGATCATCGCCAACATCAGCCAATGTCTGTCGGCCAACCAGATCTTATCGCTCGACGCGATTCTCAACGGCACCAGCAATTTCATCCTTACCGAAATGGAAGAGCGGGCGATCGGTTACCAACAGGCCGTGGCCGAAGCCCAACGGCTGGGCTATGCGGAAGCCGACCCGCGCCTGGATGTCGACGGCAGCGATGCCGCGCAGAAACTGGCGATTCTGGCGCACCTGGCGTTTGGGGCGCGCGTTCACTGGCGCGATATTCCACGCCGCGGTATCGATACGATCCAGCCGGTCGATCTGTTGCATGCCGAGCAGTTGGGCTATCGGATCAAGCTGCTGGCCACCGCCCAGTTGGTGCCCGAAGGCCTGGAACTGCATGTCTCGCCCACCCTGGTCAAACGGGGGCGCCCCTTGGCCGAAGTGCGTGGGGCGTTCAACGCGGTGAGCGTCATCGGCGACGCGGTGGGGCGAGTGTTTTTTCAAGGTCTGGGTGCGGGGCAGATGCCGACCGCGTCGGCGGTGACGGCCGATTTGATTGACACCGTGGTGGGACGCGCCGCGATTACCTTCCGTACATTGCAACTGTGGGACCGCGGCGAGGCCCGCGTCAGCCCGCGCGATTATGCCCGAGTGCCCGGCCGCTACTACCTGCGATACGACGTGCTCGATCGGCCCGGGGTGATGGCGGAAATCGCCGGGGTGCTGGGGCGTCACGAGGTGTCGATTGCCTCGGTGATCCAGCAGGAAGCAGCCGGCGACGCCGGCAGTGCGGTGCCGCTGATCATCATGACCCATACGACCACCGAAGGGGCCATTGAACGGGCTACCACCGAGATCGACCGCCTCGCCAGCGTGCGTTCGGGTTGCGAGCGCATGCGAGTTCGCGATTGAACCTGCGCGGTGTCCCGAGGTTCCTTGAGGTCGTGACCCTTCCTGTGGCCGAAAGTTGACGATGAAATATGCGATCGTGATTCCCGATGGATTGGCCGACGAGCCGCAGCCAGCCCTGGGGGGACAAACCCCGCTGGCGGCAGCCCACACGCCGCACCTCGACCGGTTGGCGGCGCAGGGTGTCGTGGGGCGCGCGAACAACACGCCGGCCGAGCTGCCCGCCGGGTCCGACGTGGCCAACCTGAGCCTGTTCGGGTACAGCCCCCGCGAGTTTTTCACGGGACGCGCGCCATTGGAAGCGGCGGCACAAGGCATTGCGCTGGGGCCCGACGATTGGGCAATACGCTGCAACCTGGTGACGATTGCCGACCAGGTGATGCGCGACTTCACTGCGGGGCATATCTCGAACGGCGAGGCGCGCGACCTGTTAACCACCGCGCAAGCGCGGCTGGGCAGCGAGCGCTGGCAATTCATGCCAGGTGTTAGTTACCGGAATTTGTTGATCTACCGTGGACAACCAGGCGAGCCCGCTCCTTTCGCTCGCGACACCCGAACCACGCCGCCCCACGACCTGACCGATCAGACCGTGCTCGACGATTTTCCCCGCGGCCCGGGGAGCGACGTGCTGAACCAGTTGATGAGCGATAGCGTGATGGTCTTCGCCGATCATCCGGTGAACCAAGCACGCGGGGCGGCTGGCCATTGCCTGGCCACCAACGTCTGGCTGTGGGGGCTGGGCCGGGCTCCGAAGCTGCCTTCGTTTGTCGATCGTTTTGGGCGGCGCGGCGCGATGATTACCGCCGTGGACCTGCTGCGCGGCCTGGCCGCGCTGGTCGGCTGGGAACGGATCGAAGTGCCCGGCGCCACCGGCTATATCGACACCGACTATGCGGCCAAGGGTCGGTATGCCATCGAGGCCTTGCCGCGGACCGACGTGATTTGCGTGCATGTAGAGGCCACGGACGAGGCCTCGCACATGGGCGATTGCGCTGCCAAGATTCAGGCCCTGGAGGCGATCGACCGCGACATTGTCGGCCCCCTGTGGGCGGCACTCGAGGCCCAGGGCGACTATCGCCTGCTGGTGTCGCCTGATCACCCCACACCCCTGCGCACCAAGACGCACAGCCACGGCGACGTGCCGTTTGTGTTGGCCGGGTCGGGCGTCGCGCCCGACGGCGCCCAGCACTACGACGAGGCCACTGCGGCGCGATCGAGCTTGGCTTTCGACGAAGGCTGGAAGTTAATGCCGTTTTTTCTGGGATCACGCCACCCCACCGAGAGGCGCCGGTAGCGCGCGGTTCTCGACGGCGCGGAAACGTTTTACCCCTTGCGAAGAAGAGCCGTGGCAATGGCCTTGATTGTGCAAAAGTTTGGCGGCACGAGCGTGGCCGATGCCGAAAAAATTTGTTCCGCGGCGCGCAAGGCAATTCGCGCGCACCGTGACGGTGCCCAGGTCGTGATGGTGGTCAGCGCCATGGGCCACAACACCGACCTGTTGCTCGACCTGGCCTCGCAGGTGAGCGACCACCCCCCGGCGCGCGAGCTGGACATGCTGTTGTCGACCGGGGAACAGGTCAGCGTGGCGCTGATGGCCATGGCCATTGATGCCCTGGGACACAAGGCGGTGAGCCTGACGGGGGCCCAAATCGGCATCCGCACCGATAGCACGCACACCAAGGCCCGGATTCAATCGATTTCCACCGACCGCATTCGCGAGCTGCTCGACCAGGGCAACATCGTCATTGCCGCGGGCTTTCAAGGGATCGATGAAAACTACAACATTACCACCCTGGGGCGCGGTGGCAGCGACACCACGGCCGTGGCCTTGGCCGCCGTGCTGCGTGCCGATGCCT